>CAMYNO010000277.1 GCA_947259815.1 uncultured Parvularculaceae bacterium | reverse complement strand
CGTGACGACAGTGTACAGCCGGCGCGGGCAACCGTCGCCGGCTGAGTTTTTTATTCGCAGGGTTCAAAACAGATCAACAACGACATGCCCGACGAGCGTTTTTATGAGACTGGCCCGGCGCTGAGCGTCCATGACGCGCTCGCGGTTGCGCAGCGCATTGACGGGTCGGCGCGAATTACCGGGTCGGCGGATAAGACGGCGTCGCGTGTCGCCAGCCTCAATGACCCCGATATTTCCGATGCCATTGTTTTTTGTCAGCGCAAAGATATCGCTGACTCTCTGTCCCGTCGCGGCTTTGCTATTTGCATTTCGGAGCCGGGTCTGGCGGGTGCATTCGCGAGCGGCGGTGGCGTCATTGAAACTCATGCTGCGCGGGCGGTTTTTTCCGAACTTGCCAGCGAGCTTCATTCGCCGCGCGTGGACTATAAGGGGGCGGCGGTGCTCGGCAGGAACGTCACCCGTCACCCCACTGCTGTCATTGGCGCCGGCGCTGAAATCGGCGATGGCTGCGTATTAGGGCCTTATGCCGTCATCGGGCCCGGTGTTTGCCTCGGACGGGAATGTGTGATCGGCCCCCATGCGTCGGTTCAATATTCAATTCTTGGTGAGCGGGTGCGCCTGCTTTCCGGCGCTCGCCTCGGGGAGGACGGTTTTGGTTTCTCTGAAACTAGCAGCGGTATTGTTCGCGTACCCCAGCTTGGTCGGCTCATCGTTGGCGACGACGTCGAAATCGGCGCCAACGCGGCCATTGACCGCGGAGCGTTGGACGACACAGTGATTGGCGCCGGCACGAAAATCGACAATCTCGTTCATATCGCCCACAATGTGCGGATTGGAAAAAATTGTTTTATTGCTGGGCAGGTCGGGTTTGCAGGTAGCTGCAAATTGGGTGACGGCGTTATGATCGGCGGTCAGGCCGGTTTCGCCGATCATATCAATATTGGCGACGGCGCACGCGTTGCGGCGCAGGCCGGACTGATCGGGGATATGCCTGCTGGCGAAAGCTGGGGCGGAACGCCGGCAATGCCGCAACGTAAGTGGCTTCGGGCGACCGCGTGGGCGGCGCGCCAATCGCGGAGGAATACTGGCAAGAAATGACAATAGAAACCAACATGCCGCTCGAACCGGGAAAATCAGTTCTCGAGGTTGATGAATTGATGCAGCTTTTGCCGCATCGCTATCCGATCTTGATGATAGACCGCCTGGTGGAGATCAAGCCGGGCGACAGCGCCGTTGGCATCAAGAATATTTCCTATTCCGACCAGATTTTTCAAGGTCACTTTCCGCAGAAACCGGTTATGCCGGGTGTCTTGATTATCGAGGCGATGGCGCAAGCCGCGGCTGCGTTTACGTCATATACGGAAGGTCTCGATGTAGAAGGAAAGATCGTTCTTTTTATGGGCGTTGACCGCGCGCGTTTTCGAAAGCCGGTTATTCCGGGCGATCAGTTGCGCATACATGTAAGTACTGTGCACCGACGCCAGCCGGTCTGGAGATTTCAGTCGGAGGCGACAGTAGACGGCAAGCGGGTTGCCGACGCACAATTCTCCGCAATGCTGGCGCAAGGCGCCTAGAAACAACAGGGCGCGATGAGGGTACATCCAACAGCGATAGTCGAGGACGGCGCGGAGATTGGCGACGGCGCGGAGATTGGGCCGTATTGTACCGTCGGCGCCAGCGCGCGTCTTGCGCCGGGGGTTGTCCTGAAGAGTCACGTTGTGATCGAAGGCATGACGACAGTTGGCGCACGCACGATAGTACACGGGTTTTCCGCCCTCGGCGGTCCGCCGCAGCATTTGCAATATAAAGGTGAGCCGACGCAGCTTGTCATCGGTGAAGACGTAACCATTCGCGAGCATGTCACCATGAATACGGGAACCGTGGCGGGCGGCGGCGTAACCCGTGTCGGCGATCGCGGGTTCTTTATGACGGGATCGCACATCGCCCATGACTGCCAGATCGGCGACGATGTAATTTTTGCAAATAATGCGACCCTCGGCGGGCATGTTAAGATTGGCAATAATGTCTTTCTCGGCGGACTGTGCGCCATTCACCAGCATTGCCGCGTTGGCGGATACGCCTTTGTCGGCGGGTGTGCGGCGGTCGCCTTTGACATTATTCCGTATGCGTCGGCATTCGGAAACCACGCCCGGCTGGGTGGTCTCAACGTGATCGGCATGAAGCGCCGGAACATGCCGCGTGAAACCATTCGCGCCTTGCGTGAGGCCTATAGGCTGCTGTTCGAGGGTGAAGAGGGAACCTTCCGCGACCGGCTTGAAATTGCGCGTACGCGCTTTGCCGACATTGACGAGGTCTGCGCTATTATCCGGTTCATAGATAATGGCGCAACGCGTTCGTTGATGACGCCGGCGCGATAGGGCGGCGATGGCGCGCTGGCGAAAGCTCGGCCTGGTGGCGGGCGGCGGTGCATTGCCGGTTCGCATTATTGCCGAGCGCGAGGCGTTGGGTGAACCGTTTCATCTGATCCGTATCGCCGGTTCTGCTGACGGGGCCTTGCTCTCCAGGAGTGGCGATGATTGCGGGCTGGGAGAATGCGGTAAAATTATTCGACTGCTGCGTGAGGCGGATTGTGACGCCGTCTGCTTTGCGGGCATTGTCTATCGGCCGGATTTTTCTTCGCTGAAAGTCGATTGGCGCGGCGCCGCTCTGTTGCCGAAACTAATAAAAGCCGCGGCGAAGGGTGACGGCGCCATTCTTGAGGTTGTGGTCGAAACTCTTGAGGCGGAGAGTTTTCTGGTTATCGGCGCGGATGAGGCGGTTGGCGCTCTTGCCGCTTCCGCCGGCGCGTTCGGGCGCCATGCGCCGACTGCGGACGATTACACCGACATCGCCAAGGCGGCTGCGGTGATTAACGCGCTTGGTCCATTCGATGTCGGTCAGGCCGCTGTAGTGGATTGCGGCCATGTGCTGGCGATCGAGGCGGCGGAGGGTACGGACTTAATGCTTGAGCGCTGTCAGTCCATGCCGAGGAACGGGCAAGGCGGCGTTCTTGTTAAACGACCCAAGCCCGGGCAGGAGCTGCGCGTCGATCTGCCGGTTATCGGGCCGGAGACTGTGCGGCGCGCCGTTGCGGCGGGACTGCGCGGGATAGCGGTTGAGGCTGGCTATGCGCTTGTCATGAACCGCGAGG
>CAMYNO010000276.1 GCA_947259815.1 uncultured Parvularculaceae bacterium | reverse complement strand
TGCCCGCGAGTGCGGCTGACCTGAGCGCTGAAATCGACGCCGACTACAATTACATTTTCGAGCTTTACAAACATTTCCATGCAAATCCTGAGCTTTCCTTCAAGGAGAGCGAAAGCGCGGCGCGCATGACGGCGGAACTTGAATCGCTGGGGTTTTCTGTCAGCACGGGTATTGGCGAAAAATGGATTCGCGACAAAGCGAAAGCGGACGGCTTTGACATTGCCGACGGTATTGGTGGGTATGGCCTTGTAGCAATACTGGAAAATGGCGACGGGCCAACGGTGATGTTGCGCGCGGATATGGACGCCCTGCCGCTTGAGGAAAAGACAGGGCTTCCCTATGCGTCAAAAGTAAAAGCTGTCGATTATCGCGGGCAGGAAGCGCCGGTTATGCACGCCTGCGCCCATGACAGCCATATGGCGATTATGATCGGTACGGCGCGCCGCCTTGCGGCGATGAAAGATCAATGGTCGGGTACGCTGGTGTTGATCGGTCAACCGGCGGAGGAATTAGGTCTTGGCGCAATCGCGATGATTGATGACGGGCTCTACAAGAAATTTCCAAAGCCTGATTACGTGCTGGCGACACACACATCCGGATGGGACCCGGCTGGCGCGATTACCTATACGTCCGGTTTTGCGCTGGCGAATGTGGACAGCGTCGACATTTTCGTAAAAGGCGTCGGCGCCCATGGCTCAGCGCCGCAATATGGCAAAGACCCGATTGTCATCGGCTCGCAAATCGTCAACGCCCTGCAGACGCTGGTTTCGCGCGAACTCGACCCGCTACAATCGGGCGTTGTCACGGTCGGTTCTTTTCAGGCCGGCTATAAGCACAACATCATTCCCGACAGTGCGCATCTGCAAATTACAGTGCGTTCCTATGAGGACGATGTCCGCAGCAAGCTCCTCTCGGGCATTAAACGCATAGCCGAGGCGCAGGCGCGCTCCGCCGGGCTGCCCGACGACATGATGCCCGACGTCATTGTGGAAGATCCTTACACCCCTTCGACTTACAACGATCCTGCACTCACTGAACGCGTGATGGGCGCTATCGCTTCATCAATTGGCGAGGAACATGTTTTTGAACGCCCGCCATCCATGGGCGGCGAAGATTTCAGCCAGTTCGGAAGAACGGATGACGATATCCCGACGCTGATCTTTTGGACGGGCGGGGCCGATCCGAAAGCAATGCAGGCAGCGAGGGAAGGAAAAGCGCCGCCGCCGCCGGCAAATCATTCGCCTTTCTTTGCGCCCCAGCCTGAGCCTGCGCTCAAAAATGGCGTACACGCAATGACTGTCGGCGCACTGGAATTACTCGGAAAGAAATAGCTTTGGCTATTTTTTCTCCAGCAGTAATTTCCCCTGGCTTTCGACACGGCCCGCAATGGTTTCGGCAAGTGATGCGAGTATGCCGGGCAGCGTTGCGGTGATGCGCACATGTTGCGGGAAGATGTCGATTTCTCCGGTAATCGTCTGGCCAAGACCTTTCGCGGTAAAGGTCAGGCGATCGTCCGTCTCCCATGTTTCGGTAAACTTTAACATCATGCCTCCAGCGAGTGGTTCCTGTAATTTACCGGCGCCGTCGCGGAACCGCTGGCGCGCTTCTTCGAGTCCTAGGTCATGGGATACAGTCACGGTAACCGGGCGCGCCATAGATAGGATTCCTGCTAAAGCATTTGAAATAGGGCGGGTTTAACGAAATTCAATGGCGTAGAAACCGTCGTGCATTCAGCATGTGGAAATTTGCGCGGATATCGCGCATAAAGTCGCTAACTGTCACGGGGTTGTTTAAACATGAAATTTCTAATCTGGCTGGTCTCGCTGGCTGCTATCGGTCTCGCGCTCGCCATCGCTGTGGCGGGGCCGGGAACAAAGTTTGGGCTTTGGGAATATGGCGACGGCCTCGGCATCATTCGCAAGGCTGCCTTACCGGCAATGGTCGCCGCCGGAATATGCCTTGCCGCCTTTGTTATAGCGTTGTTCAGCGCGCGCGGCCTTGCCGCGCTTGCGCTTGTTGCCGGGCTATCCGCTGGTGCAGCCGCCATGGTCCCGGTCAAGATGAAGGCGGCAGTCGACGCCAACCCGTTCATTCACGACATCACGACGGACTTTGACAATCCTCCGCAGATCGTCTCCGGCGCCGGCGAGCAACGAAACAATCCACCCGAATATGTCGGCGCCGAGCCTGCGCCGAGAAGCGAGCTGACGACGGCCGAAGCCCAAAGGGAGGCGTTCCCTGATATTGAAACCATGCGCGTCGCCATGTCGGTTGAAGACGCAGCGGCGAAAGCCTCTTCCGTGGTGACGGATATGGGCATGAAGTTGTTGAGTGACGGACCGGTTGAAGGCGGATGGATCATCGAAGCTGCCGATACGTCATTCTGGTTCGGATTCGTTGACGACTTTGTAGTGCGGATTGAGCCGGATGGCGATGACGTGAAGGTCGATGTCAGGTCGAAATCGCGGGTAGGCGCATCCGATCTCGGCGCAAACGCCGCACGCGTGCGCGCGTTCATGGCGGCGTTCGAAAGCGCTGCTTAATCCGCAGGCGGATTTATAAGGGCGCCGGCGGTCGTCACTTGCGGATCGAATTGAACGACCGCGCCAGAAATGCGCGCGCGACCGTCGATGATCAGGCGCAGGCAAGCGGGATATAGCCGATGCTCCTGCTCAAGGATTCTCGCGGCCAGGCCTTCCGGCGTATCACCGGGCAGGACCGGCACGGCGGCCTGCCCGATAATCGGACCGGCGTCCATTTCGGCGGAGACAAAATGCACGGTGCAACCGGTAAGCTTTACCCCGGCGTCAAGCGCGCGTTCATGGACGTTCAATCCACGAAAAGCGGGCAGCAATGACGGGTGAATATTTATGAGCCGCCCTCGCCAGTCATCGACAAAGCTCGGCGAAAGCATCCGCATGAAGCCGGCAAGACAGACATAGTCGACATTCGCCGCGCGCAAGCGCTCTGAAACGGCTGCATCAAATTCTTCGCGCGACTCAAAATCGCGATGATCGATAATCGCTTCGGTGACGCCGGCCTTACGCGCGTGGTCAAGGCCGGGGGCTTTCGGCCTGTTGGAAATCACAAGGGCGACCTCGCCCGGAAATTCCGGGTCGGCGCAG
>CAMYNO010000275.1 GCA_947259815.1 uncultured Parvularculaceae bacterium | reverse complement strand
GTTTTGTTGTCGCGCGTGGCGACCGCGCCGGCATTGAGTCTTTCGGTTGGTGAAAGCGCGCGCGTGTTGTTGCTTGACGATGATGGCGGCGTGGTCGATCTGGCGGAGGTGTCGCGCCTTGCCGACGATCTTTACCTCATCACGACACCGTCGCCGCAGCCGCGTGCGTTACAACTCGCCGCCCGCGGCCTTGACATACAGACCGAGGATATCTCCCGTTCGGTCGCCGCCATCGGCGTTCTTGGCGCTAATGCACAGGCGGCTCTTTCCGCATCCGGACTAAAACTACCCGGCGATCATGTGGCGGCGTCTGCTGTGTTGCGCGGCGTTGAAACTGCGGCAAGGCCGGTGCAGTTCGGGGCGCTGCCCGGCGCGGAACTGATCTTCCCGGCCGAAGACGCGCTGACCATCTGGGAACGCCTGATGCGCCGGAGCGATGTAAAACCGATCGGGCTTGATGCGATGGAAATTCTGCGCATTGAAAGCGGGGCGCCGCGTCCTGGCGCGGACTTCATCACGCGTACGCCGCGGGCTGATGGGCGCCGGTCCTTGCCGGGCGAGATCGGCCTGCCGCATCTCGCGCCGCTCGACGCCGGCTGGTTCAACGGGCGGCGGGCGTTGCGGTTTGGCGCCCATGAGCCGGGCGACTATCTCGCGACCTTAGCCATCGACGCGGAGCGCGTGCTGCCCGGCGCGATGGTCTCAACCGGCGCGAAGGCGGATGGGCGCATCACCACGGCGGTCTGGTCCCCGGTCCTGCGCCGGGTCATCGCCTTTGCCGCGCTGCCAGCCACAACTAGCGGAAAAATAAAGGAAATTTCCGTCATTGACGATTCCGGCGCGGCCCGTCCGGCGCGGCTTCTGGAGACTGCGGAAAGCCGTCTTGCCGCCGCTTTTGCAGCCGAAAAATCATAAACGACGGAATTGCCGGTCTGGCGCGTTCTATTATTGGCTGGACCAAACCGAACAGGAGAAACCATGAAGATATTCACTATTGCCGCAGGCGGCGCAGTCGTCCTTGCTTTGTCCGCCGCAACTGTCACCGCAACAGCGCGCGGCCCCGGCGGTCATTTCAGCAAAATGGACGCCAATGAAGACGGCATTGTTACCGCATCGGAAATGAACGCCCGCCATGAAGCGCTTGTCGCCGCGGCGGACGCCAATGGCGATGGCGGGGTTTCCGAAGAAGAAATGCGCGCCTACCGCAAGGCAAAGCGCGATGAAATGCGCGCCGAGAACAACCCCGATACGAATGGCGACGGCGTCATCGACCGTGCGGAGTTTCAAGCCTCCGCGGAAAAACGGTTCGACCGGCTCGACAAAAATGACGACGGCGTATTGAGTGAGGACGAACAGCCGCGTCGGCGTGGGCGTCATCATCGCGGCGGCCGCTATCATGGCGAACGCAGCGAATAACATTACAGAAGCTGATCGGCGGGCGGATGTCGATTTATCCGCCCGCTTATTCTCGATGCATGGGCGCGCGCACGAGTGGCGAGGGAACGGGAAAGTGATGAAGCGCTTGTGGCGCGAGCCGGTCGTGGAGACCGGGGCGCGGCGTCAATTCTTGTCGAGCGCCATACGGATAAAATCTACGCTGTCTGTTTTCGCATGCTCAGGTCGAAACCGGCTGCAGAGGACGCCGCGCAGGAAACATTTCTGCGCCTATGGAAGAATGCTTCGAAATGGCGCCCGCAAGGGGCGAAATTTCAAACCTGGCTATATCGGGTCGCCATGAATATCTGTCTGGATCAATTGCGCAAAGGAAAACGCGAGGCGCCCGAAGAGGCGGCGCCGGAGCAGGTGGATAATGGTCCGCGTCAGGACGACCAGTTATTGGCGGTGGAACGCCGGCGCGCAATTGACGAGGCGTTGGAAGCGTTGCCCGACCGCCAGCGCGCCGCGATCAGCCTTTGCCATTTTCAGGAGATGTCCAATATCGAGGCGGCGAAGATCATGGAGGTCAGTGTCGATGCGCTGGAATCTCTCCTGGCGCGGGGGCGCCGGGCGTTGAGGGATCGATTGGCGCCAGTACATGAAAATTTGAGGGGACGAATGAGCGATGATGAAACAGCAGGACTATAAAGACGAACTGGCGGCGGTAAGACGTTGTCTGGATGCTTATGGCGGCGATATTGCGCGCTGGCCGGCGTCGGCGCGCGAGCGTTGGGGCGAGCTTGTTCGCCATGAAGGCGTCGGCGATGACCGCGCGGACGCTGATGCGATTGATGCGCTATTGAGTGCGGCGACAGCGCCGCAAACGCCGCATGATCTGAAAAACCGGATCGAAGCGGGTTATCGTCCGCCTTCGGATAAATCGGGCGACTTCCTGACGGGGCTTAGTGTTTTGTCCGGCTGGCTCAAACCATTGCCGGCGGGCGCGCTTGCAAGCCTTACCGCGCTTGGCTTTGTCGTCGCCGCAGTCACTGGCGGCGATACGACATTGCCGCCGGAATATGAGGCGTTTGCCTATCTTGAGGAAAGCGGCTTTGCCGTCCTCGACGATGAAGCGGGGGCGTTATGGGACGCGGAATAGTCATCGTTCTCGCGGTTTCGCTGGGGTTGAATTTTTTCGCTGCCGGCGCGCTGTTTAACAATTGGCTGAACCCGCCTGCGCCGCCGCCGCATGCGGCCAATGGCTTTAAGGGATATGATAGCCCGCGCGGTCTGGCGCGTATGGCCGAAGCATTGCCGCCGGAAAGCCGACTCGCTTTTCGCGAAGCTTTCAGAGAACGTCTCCCCGACATGCGCTCGCAGTTTCGCGAAATGTATCCGCTGCGTGAGCAGTTGAACGCTCTTATTGCAGCGGAGGAATGGGACAGCGCGGCGGTTGCGGCAAAGATGGATGAGATCCGCGCAGTACGCGAGCGCCAGCAAGAGGCGTTTGACGCAGCGTTTCTGGAGGCCGTGACCGCGCTTTCCGCTGAGGATCGAAAGTCGATGATTGAACTGGCGCGGCAGCGAAGAATGGAACGCCGCAAAAAGCACCGCAGGCGGATGGATATGCCGCCGCCGCCGTCCGAGTGATTTATTCCGCCGCCTGGGTGGCGTTGAATTTCGGCGGCGCCTCATCGCCCGGCGCCGTCATGACATAGGCGTCCTTGCGCATGAATTGCGGCAATCGCACTTTCGCATCCTGTCGGCGCGGGAAAGCGGCGCAGGCGACCGTGCCTTTGCCGAGTTCACTGACGAGCGCCAGAATGCCGCCCTGCTTTTCCATCAGCGATTTTGACAGCGCGAGCCCGAGGCCGGCGCCTTCGCCGTCACGGGCGAAGCTGCCCTCGGCGAGGGAGAATGGCTCGCCGAGTTTCTTCATGGCGGCGCGGTCAATGCCGGCGCCGGAGTCAGCGACGATCACGGTAACGCCGTCAAGGTCCGCTTCCGCGGTGAGCGTGACTTCGCCGCCTTCCGGGGTGAATTTGATGGCGTTCGATAAAAGATTGAGCGTCACCTGTTTGATTGCGCGCGCATCGCCCCAGACCGGCGGCGCATGGCCAACCGCGGCGGTGAGTTTGACGCCAGCGTCGCTTGCCCGCTTGGCGACGAGCCGGGCGGCTTCGCCCAGAATTTTTTCGATGGCGACGCTTTTTGTTTCAAGAACAAGACGCCCCGACTCGATGCGCGACATGTCGAGAACGTCGTCGATGAGTTCGAGCAGATGGCGCCCGCTCGCCAGAATGTCGCCGACATATTCCTGATATTTTTCATCGCCAAGGGGGCCGTAAAGCTCTGACTGCATGACTTCGGAAAAGCCGTTGATGGCGTTAAGCGGCGTGCGCAGTTCATGGCTCATATTGGCGAGGAATTCGCTTTTCGACCGGTTGGCCTCTTCCGCGCGATATTTCTCATACTGATATTTCTGCATGGTCTCGGAAAGATCGCGGCGGGAGGCTTCCAGATCCTCAACCGTTTTCTGCAGTGTACGTTCTTTTTTCTTTTGCGCGGCGGCGCGCTTTTTAAGATCGGTGACATCGCCGCCAATAGCGACCGTGCCGCCTTCCGCCGTTCGCCGGCGCGATACATGAGCCCAGCGTCCGCCGGGCAGGGCGACTTCGCTCGATTGCGCCGCCTCGTCGCTGATCGGTCCGAAATGGCCGAGCAATACATCGCCGCCGACGCCGGCGCAGGCGGCAAGTTCCGAGGCGGCGACGCCGGCGCGCGCAAATTTGGCGGGAATGCGGAAGGTTGTTGCGAAGCGCTTATTGGCGATGGCGAGCCGGCCGTTTGCATCCCACAGGGCAAAGGCGTCGGGAATGGCCTCGATCGCGTCTTTCAGCCGCGTTTCGGCAAGGGCGACGCCGGGCGCCAGCCCTTTTGCGCCGGAAAGGTCCATCGCCACGCCAGCGCGTTCGAACCGGGTCGCATCGGCGGCGGTGCGCAGATAGGCGCGGGCCCACGACCCGCCCGGACTGCGGAAGCGCACAACGCCCTCGCTCACCCCGGAAGGCTCGCCCGAAATCACCGCCATGGCGAGGCGAAGATCGTCCGGATGCAGGACGGCTGAAATCTCGCGCAGGGAAAACCGGCGGTCGCGGGCGCCAAGGCCAAGCGGCTCAAGAAAGGCGCGTGCGAAACTGACGCTGCGGCTCTTCTTTTCGTAAAACCACGGCGAGCAGCGTCCGCCGGCGAGGGCGGCTTTGAAATCCGTCAGTGTAATCAGGGCGTGGGCCGCCGTTTCCGCCGCATGGCTCTGCCGCAGGAACGCCGCCATCAGGGAAATGACAACGACGCTGAGGGCGGCGATCATGACCGCGAAGCTGATCCATGCATTCGGCCGGTCGAAGATATCGCGGGCAGGCGCGGCGGCGAGCAACGCCTCGCCATTGTCGAGGGGCCGCCAGGCGACGGCGATCTTGCCGATGTCGAGATCGATCACCGTCTCGCCCCGGGCGTTCAGGTCAAGGCCATGGAGCGCTTCGGACGGGATCGCGACAATGTCGGTCCTGCCGGCGGTAGCGAGAATGTCGCCATTGTCGGACAGATGATAGAGCGCGCCAAGGCCGCCGGGGAGGGCGGCGTTCAAAACATTCTTTGCCGGCGCGCCGGTCATGATGGCGATATTCATGGAGTCCGCGCCGTCGCTTGCCGACCGGTCGAGCAGCAGGGCCGTCTCGGCCGCGCGCAGTTTCGCCTTGTCAGTAGTTTCGACAACGAAAAGGACGCCGACCACAGCGATAAAAGCGGCGGTCAAAATCGCCACGCGCCTTGGGGACAGCGCGTTTATACGCGCTGACAGATCAAGTCCCGGATTGTCCTTAGGACTTTTCGCCATACGACCCGTGCTCGATTGACCCTAACCGTCGGAAAAACGCCGCTTATTAGCAAACTGACGGCCCATACGCCATGCGCTGACATTTACGATTTGTAAACTATTGTGCTTCGCGCCGGGCTGTCACGACTGAATCTGCGCTTCCTGTTAGAGATGCTGGGTTTTTTGCCGCGCCTTTTTTATTGGCCTCAGCCCCCGCGCCGGTTATCGAGTGGGCCATGAGACATTTTTTAAACACCTCCGATTGGACCCGGGCCGAGTTGCAGGGGATGATTGACGACGCGCGGGCCATGAAAGACGCGCCGATTGGCGATGCGATGAAGGACAAGACCGTCGCGCTGTTGTTCCTCAACAATTCCCTGCGCACCCGCACGTCTTTTGATGTCGGCGCGCGCCAGCTTGGCGCCCATGCGGTGGTCCTGTCGCCGTCGGGGGGCATGTGGCCGCTTGAGTTCGAAGACGGCGTGGTCATGGATGGCGAGGCCGAGGAACATGTGAAGGAGGCCGCGGCCGTCCTGTCGCGCTATTGCGATATGATTGGCGTGCGCGCTTTCCCGAAATTCGTCGACTGGGCGGAAGACCGCAAGGACAAGATCCTCAACGCCTTCGCCAAATACGCAACCGTTCCCGTCATCAACATGGAGACCATCACCCATCCCTGTCAGGAGATGGCGCATATCATGGCGCTTCAGGAGCGTTTCGATGCAGACGATCTCGGCGCCCTAGACGGCAAGAAATTTGTCCTCACCTGGACCTATCATCCAAAGCCCCTGAACACGGCGGTCGCCAATTCCGCGTTGATGGTCGCGGCGAAATTCGGGATGCAGCCGACGCTTCTTTGTCCGACCAAGGATTATATTCTCGATGAGCGCTATATCGATCAGGCGACGAAAGACGCCGCCGCCAACGGCCATGGGTTGACGATATCCCACGATATTGAAGAGGCCTATGCCGGCGCCGATGTCGTCTACGCAAAAAGCTGGGGCGCGCTGCCCTTTTTCGGCGACTGGGAGCCGGAAAAACCGATCCGCGATGCTCATAAGCATTTCATTGTCGATGAAGATAAAATGCGCCTCACCAATAATGCGCTGGTCTCTCACTGCCTGCCCATGCGGCGCAATGTGAAAATGACCGACGCTGTTTTCGACGGGCCGACCTGTATCGCCTATGAAGAGGCCGAAAACCGCCTGCATGTGCAAAAGGCGATCATGAAGGCGTTGATGGGGTGAGGGGTTGGCTGGTCATTCCGCCACGATATTGCGCTCTCTTGCTTTTTTGCTAACACAGTCCCTTCACCCTGAGGAGAAAAATTCTTCATGTCCTTCGTGATGGCCCTTTGGGCCTCCTCAGGATGAAGGATTTTTTGTCACGAAGGACGAAGGGGAGTAAATTCACGCTAACCCCCTCTTAACCATGGGCCGGCACTCTCCTCGCTGAATTAGCGAAAGCGCCGCCATGCCCGCCGTACAAACTCCATCCGTCGAGGACCGAACCCGCGCCTTTTACGACAATGAAGGCTGGGTCGCCGGCGATGACGGCGTCATCGGAGAAGATGCGCATTTCCGCAATACGGACCCGGCACGGGCCGCCTATGACGAGAAAACCTTCCGTAAGCCAATGGACCTTTTTACGGGGCTGACGGGTGAACTTCTGATCGCCGGCCCCGGTGACTTCCCGAAAAGCCACGAAGCCGCCGCCAGCCAGTTTGAAGCCGTCCACTGTCTCGATATTTCCGAGCGTTCGTTGAAACTCTGTGAGACGAAGCTGGGATCGAAGGGCCGCTATCGTCTCGGCTCGATGCTCGACCTGCCGTTCGATGAGGCGAGCGTTGACGCTGCGCTCTGCGCTCATGTGCTTTTCCATATCGACAAGGACGACCAGGCCCGCGCGGTCTCGGAGCTTATCCGCGTCGTTAAACCCGGTGGCCGGATTGTCTTTATCTATTGCAATCCGGAGGCGCCGCAGATGCGCATCCAGCGCCTGCTCAAGTTTTTCCGGGTCCACAAGCTGTTGAAAGCGGACAAGCTTTATAATTTCAGCCATCCGATGAAATGGTGGCCGGGTGCAGCGGCAGGCTGTGACGTCAAGATCCACCCTTACGACATTATGAGCCGAAACCAGATGCGCGCGCTGTTG
>CAMYNO010000274.1 GCA_947259815.1 uncultured Parvularculaceae bacterium | reverse complement strand
GAAAGCACTGGATAACCATCGAATGAGAAAACTATCCTTTGCCTTCTTTCTTGTTCTCGTCGTAGGCGGCGGCCTTGTTATCGGTTATCTCACAGCCCCCGGCGCCTGGTATTCGCAGCTTGAAAAACCAGCTTTTAATCCGCCGGCATGGGTTTTCGCACCAGTCTGGACGGCGCTCTATTTTATGATCGCAATCGCGGGGTGGCGAATTTGGCGAGCCGAGCCTTCGTCAATTTCTATTCGACTGTGGTGGGCGCAGCTTGTACTGAATTTTTCGTGGTCGCCTGTCTTCTTTAGCCTGCATCAGATTGGATTGGCGTTGATCGTGATCGTCCTGCTTCTACTGACAATTATAGCCTTCATGATCAGCACGCGGCGTATGGACAAAATTGCGACTAGTTTATTTGCACCGTATCTGGCGTGGGTGGCTTTTGCCGCCGTGCTCAATAGCGCGATTTATACGTTGAACTAAGGGCAGGCGTTTAGTCATCGGCGCTGCTTTGTAGACGTCCTCTTATTCTTGTTATCTGCTCCAAATGAAAAACCGGCCGCCTTTCGGCGGCCGGGTCAAGTTGGGAGGGCTACGGCGCGATGGGCTCGCGCGTGCACGCTGCCGCATACGCATCTAATGTGACGGTATTGATTCCTAATCATTGCGGCAAATTGACAATTTGTGCGCGTACCGCGCTACGATACGATCAGCCACTGAAGCAGGCGCTCACGCTTCGCAGCCCATGTGGAAAAAGCGCTTTTGAACCCTGCCCTTAGCCGGCATTCCATTCACAGCATCGGGGCGTCGACAGCTTGCTTGTTATTCTAATATCGGCGATGACCAAGGCGGCAATCGACCAATGGGCAAAGGCTTATCTCTATGACAAATTCTGAATTCCTGCGCGAGACATGTTACGTGAACGGCAAGTGGATTGACGCCGCTGACACACGCATAGAGGTGAATAACCCGGCGACGGGCGAAATTATCGGCAGCGTTCCGAGGTTTGGCCGCGCCGAAACTGCATCCGCTATCGCTAGCGCCGCAACAGCCTTTACGAAATGGAGCGCCCTGCCGGCGGCCGCCCGGGCGGACTACTGCCTCAGATTTGCTCAGGCGCTGATGGATCATCAAGATGCGCTGGGACGGTTGCTTACCATCGAGATGGGCAAACCACTCGCCGAGGCAAAAGGCGAAGTCGCCTACGCCGCCAGCTTTTTCAAATGGTTCGGCGAAGAAGCGCGCCGGGTCTATGGCGATCTCATACCGTCGCCCTGGACCGATAAGCGTATTGTAGTCTCGAAAATGCCTGTGGGCGTTGTCGGCTCGATCACGCCCTGGAATTTCCCGACGGCGATGATTGCCCGTAAGGCCGCCGCCGCCATGGCGGCCGGATGCACGATTGTTTGCAAGCCGGCAAGCCAGACGCCCTTTTCCGCGCTCGCTTATGGCGTCATTGCCGATGAGATTGGCCTGCCGCCGGGCGTATTGAGCGTTATCACCGGTTCTGCCGCGCAAATCGCCGACGAAATGTGCGAAAATCCGAAACTGCGGAAGATCACCTTCACCGGCTCAACGGAAATCGGCAAACAGCTGGCGTCCAAAGCCTCAGCCCATATGAAGCGCGTTTCCATGGAGCTTGGCGGCAACGCGCCCTTCATCGTGTTTGAGGACGCGGATCTCGACAAAGCCGTGCAAGGCGCGCTCGCCTCTAAATACCGCAATTCCGGTCAGACCTGCGTATGCGCAAACCGCTTCTACGTTCAATCCTCCGTTTACGATGCTTTTGCAGAAAAGCTGGTGACGGCGGTGAAGGCCATGAAAATTGGCGACGGCCTTGAAGATGGTATTGAGCAAGGCCCGTTGATCGACGAGCCTGCTGTTACAAAAGTTGAAGAACATATCGCCGACGCTACCGGCAAGGGCGCGAAGCTCGTGCTCGGCGGCAAACGCCATGACAAGGGCCTTACCTTTTTCGAACCGACCATCCTTACCGGCGTTACCAATGATATGGCGGTCGCCAAGGAGGAAACCTTCGGGCCGCTGGCGCCGCTCTTTTCATTCGAGACCGAAGACGAAGTCCTCGGCTACGCAAATGATACCGAATACGGCCTTGCCTGTTATTTCTATACGAACGATCTCGGCCGCGCCTGGCGCGTAATGGAAGGGCTCGAATACGGCATTGTCGGCGTCAATGAAGGAATCATTTCCACCGAGGTGGCGCCGTTTGGCGGCGTCAAGGATTCCGGCATGGGCCGCGAGGGGTCGAAATACGGCCTCGAAGATTATCTCGACGTTAAATACGCATTGATGGGCGGGCTAGGGAAATAGGACCGCAAGGCCAACTTGCGGCGCCTGACTGCTCCACGCCCTACTGGAAAATCCCGCCAAGCGTATCGAGCAGATCGCACTCAGGCTGCTTCAGCCCGAACCCCATGGAAAGCGGTTGATCCAGGATTACATGCTGGTCTGACGCCGTGACATATTGCGGCCACGGAGCGAGCCCGGCGCCGTTCGGATCACCCGTGTGGGCGAAATTCGTCCAGTAGGCGCGCATATTCGTAGCCAACGTTTCATCAGCGGCGGCGTATGCCGACGGAACGGTCGCATCGAATGAATCAAACAGGTAGGGAACCTCCGCGCCATGAAACGCGCCCAGCGCCGCAAAGGCCGGGGGAACGCGCGTGAATTGATAAAGCCACGACGCACTTCCCTGCCCGTCGACAGCGCGGGCGGCCCGGCGCGCCGGACATGTAAAGTCTGCGTTTGTAAAAAGCGCCATCAGCGCATCTACCGCCTGCGAGCGTGTAGCGGCCGGATAAGCCGTTAGAACATCCGCAGCCGGACCATTGACGATAGAGTCTGCGTCATTGTCATAAACATCTTCAACGAACGACTGATAAGAAGCGACGTTAAGAACGAGCAATTCAATCGGCAGAGCAAACAGACCGGCCTCATTTTCATTCGAGCCGACGAGGAGCGGAACATCGTTAAAGGCGCCGCTTTCAATTCGGCTGATCGGCGTACCGGGCAAAACATAGCCATCCGTAATCGGCTGGAAAATATCGCCTGTGCCGAAGAAAAGCGATGTCGCCGCATTGAGATCGGAGAATACATCGCTTGCTGACAATCCGCGCATGCAGGCGATTTCGTCAGCCGCTGTATTGCAGTTCAATGTCGCGGCAGCTTGCGCGCCGACTTCTATTGCCGACTCATCAAACCGCGCATTTGGCGACGTTAAGTCCTGCATCTGTGCGTAACATACGCCGCTTTCCATAATCGCTTTCTGGAACAACCCGGCGGCAAGCGGGCTCGCCATCATGATGCATGTGTTCGTTGCGCCAGCGGATTCACCGAAGACAGTCACATTGCCCGGGTCGCCGCCGAAATTTCCTATATTGGCCTGCACCCACTCAAGCGCAGCGATGATGTCGAGGAGGCCATAGTTTCCGGACGTTCCCGATGCGGACTCCGCATTGAGATCCGCATGAGCAAGATATCCCAGCGGGCCAAGTCGATACTTGACCGACACCAGAACAACACCGTGATCGCGGGCAAACGCCTCTCCGTCATAAAGGTCGAAGTCAGACGATCCGCCGATATTGCCGCCACCGTGAATCCAGAACATTACTGGCGCCGCCGGCGCTGCTTCAAGATCCGGCGTCCATACGTTGAGGTACAGACAATCTTCTGAAACATCCGCGGGGCTGGCGCCGCCAATCGCAAAAGGATCGGTGAGCTGCCAACAGCTCGATTCAAAACTTGTCGCCTGACGAACGCCATCAAATGGGTCCACGGCCT
>CAMYNO010000273.1 GCA_947259815.1 uncultured Parvularculaceae bacterium | reverse complement strand
CCACGTCAGAGCCGGCGCCCGGTTCGGACATGGCGAGGGCGCCCAAATGCTCACCGCTGATCAGTTTTGGAAGGTATTTCTGCTTTTGTGCTGTATTGCCGTTTATTTTCAATTGGTTGACGCACAAATTGGAATGTGCGCCGTAAGAAAGCCCGACAGAGCCCGAAGCGCGGCTGATTTCTTCCATGACAACACAGTGAGCGAGATAGCCGAGCCCGGCCCCGCCGAACTCCTCCTCAACCGTAATGCCGAGCAGGCCCAGCTCGCCAAGCTCCGGCCAGAGATCACGGGGGAACTCATTGGTTGCGTCGATTTCTGCGGCCCGGGGCGCGAGCCGGTCGGCGGCCCAGCGCGCAACCATTTCGCGCATCTCCTCGATCATCGGGTCGAGGTCGAACTTCATAAAGGCCTGACTGTTTGAAAGCATTTCCACTCCTTACGCCGGAAAATCGGGCGCACCGCTCTTGTTATCTGATTGTCGGACAACGGGGCTTAACAAAGCCGCCAATAGCGCGCAAGCGGCTTGGGCAGGAATGCCCCCACCAGCAAGACGCGCCCCCGCTTGCTTCAGCCGACATGGATCCCGGCTTTCGCCGGCATGAGCGGCATCTTATTTCGTCAGCAAGCAGCCTTTAATCAAAAAGTCTTTGTTGTTTGGGGGTTACGGACTTCTTCGCAGGTCGCTTGTCAGAACCGGACCCACCGCCGAAACTGATCTTGCGCACGCCATCGGCGAACTCGACCTCGCCCGCGCCGGAAGCCGGCGCCATTTGCGCGCGTCGGACCAGCTTGCCGTCACCATCGCGGACCAAAGCGAAGCCGCGCGCCAGCACATTCTTATAGGCGTAACTTTCAAGCAGCCGCGCCGCACTGGCGAGCCGGTCACGGCGGGCTTGCTGCACACGCGAGGCGGCGGGCGCAAGCCGTTTGCCGAGCGCCTCCGTTTCCCGGATGCGCACCGCTACCGACGTCTTCAGCGCGGCGACCGATAGCGGCCCCGCCGCTTTCGCCAGCTTGTTCGCGGCATTGGCGGCAAGCGCCCGCAAGGCCGACGTCAATTGATCGCTGCGCCGGTCGAGCAATTGCTGCGCAGCGCCCAGCACATCTTCCGGCCGACCGAGCCCGCGCTCGGCGGAGCGAAGCGCCGCACGCCGCGTCTCTATCATCTGCGAGGCCGCGCCGACCATGCGGCGTTCCTTGTTGAGGACTTCCGACAGTAATTCCGAACGCACCGGCACGGCGAATTCCGCCGCCGCTGTCGGCGTCGGCGCGCGCTTGTCCGCAACATAGTCGATCAGCGTCGTATCGGTTTCGTGCCCGACAGCGGATATCAGCGGGATATCGCTCGCCGCCGCGGCCCGCGCCACGACCTCTTCGTTAAAGCACCACAAATCTTCGAGAGAGCCGCCGCCGCGCGCCACGATCAGAACATCCGGACGCGGAACACCGCCGCCCTCTTCTATGCGGTTGAAGCCGTCGATCGCCGCGGCAATCTTGTCTTCAGCGCCCCTGCCCTGCACCAGGGTCGGCCAGACGATCACATGACGCGGGAACCGCTCACGCAGGCGGTGCAGAATATCGCGAATGACCGCACCCGAGGGCGAGGTAACGACGCCAATGACGTCAGGCAGAAACGGTATGGGTTTCTTTCGTTCCGGCGCGAACAGCCCTTCCGCCGCGAGCTTCTTTTTGCGCTCCTCGAACAGCGCCATGAGGGCGCCGACGCCAGCGGGTTCGAGCGTGTCGATAATAAGCTGGTAGCGCGATTGCCCCGGAAAGGTCGTCATGCGCCCGGTCGCGACAACCTCCATCCCCTGTTCGGGGCGAATGGACAGCCGCTCCGCCATGCCTTTCCACATCACGCTGGAAAGCACCGCGCGCTCGTCTTTCAGATCGAGATAGACATGGCCGGACGCGGCGCGTGTCACCCGCCCCAGCTCACCACGCACGCGAACCAGGCCGAAATTGTCCTCAATCGCCCGTTTTACCGCGCCGGAGAGTTCCGTCACCGTATATTCGTGCACATTGCCTATTTGCTCGCGAGCCATCGAGCGGTTAAAACACAATTTGTATTGGGTGGGGAGACGCAATGCGCATCGGGCCGAAAGTGGCCTGCGATGCGCTAACTTTCGTCAGTATCATCCCCTTGGAAGCCTCGCGTACTCCGCAGAAAATAATTCGTCGCCAGAGGCGCGGCGGCCGCATTGAAAAGGGACTCATACGATGAAACTGAAATTACTGGCCGGCACGGCCGCCGGAGCCATCATTTTAACCGGCGCGGGCATCGGCGTTTCGCAGTTCGACGCAAACAAAGAACAGGCTGCGCCATTCGTACACCCGCTCGCCATCGCCCGTTCGCTCTGCGGCAATGGCGAGGACGAGCTTGCATCGCGGCGCAAGTTTTTCGTGCGCGCGGCAACGGCCTATGCTGACGCAACGGCGCCGATGGCGGCGACCACGACGGCGCTGGGCGCCCCGCTTGGCGAAATGAGCCAGGATATAACGACCGTCAGTCCCGAGGCGCAGGCGTGGTTCAATCGCGGCCTTGCCCACACCTATAATTTCAATCACGGCGAGGGCATCAGATCTTTCAAGGAGGCCCAGGCCGCCGACCCCGATTGCGCCATGTGTTACTGGGGCGAAGCTTTCGCCTGGGGACCGAACATCAATGCGCCGATGGGCCAAGACGCCGTCGCCCCGGCATGGGCCGCCTTGCAAAAAGCAATGGTCCTTAAGGGCAAGGCCAGCGAAAAAGAAGCCGCGCTGATCGATGCGCTCGCCTATCGCTATCTGAAAAATCCGCCTGCGGATCGTTCCGGCCTCGACGGCGCCTTCGCCGATGCGATGGACAAAGTGGCGAAACGCTATGCCGATGACGACTTCATCGCAGCCTTGGCGGCGGAAGCGAATATGGACACGCAAGCATGGGACTATTGGGATAATGGCGGGCGCACGCCCAAGGGCCGCACCGGGCGCACCCTTTCCCTTCTGGAAGGCGTATTGGCGCGCAATCCCCAGCACACCGCCTCAATCCACCTCTACATTCACATCACCGAGGCGTCGCAAAACCCCTATCGCGCCGCCGATCACGCCGACAGGCTGGCGGCGCTGACGCCGGGGCTCGGCCATCTGATCCATATGCCGTCGCACACTTATTATCGTATCGGACGCTTCGCCCAGTCGCTTGAGAACAATATCAAAGCGGTTGCCGTCGATCAGGCCTATGTGGACAGCACGGATGCGCACCCGATCTATGAATTCGGGTACTTCACGCACAACATTCATTTCGCCATGACCTCCGCCCAGATGGCGGGCGATGGCGAGACCGCCCTTTCAATGGCGGCGCGCCTTAACGAAAAGCTGCCGATCGAAATGGCGAATATCGCGCCCTTCGTGCAGCCGGTGAAAGCCTCACCCTATTACGCCATGGTGCAGTTCGGCGATCCCGATGACATCCTCGCGCTCGAACAGCCCGATGCAGGGTTTCCGTTCCTCGTTGGCGCATGGCGCTATGCCCGCGGTGAAGCCCTGGCGAAAAAAGGCGACGCCGCCGGCGCCATGGCGGAAGCGGAAGCGATCAGCAAGATCCTCGCCGAGGAAGACCTGTCGCCGCTCACCGATGCGTTCGTTCCTGCCGATCAGATTTTGAATATCGCGCGCCTGACCGTCATTGCACGGGCGAGCGCCGCCGACGGCAAACTCGATACAGCCGTCGAAGCCATGGAGGAAGCAGTCGCAATACAGGATGCGATTGCCTATACCGAGCCGCCTTTCTGGTACTATCCGGCCAAGCAAACCCTCGCGGCCATGCTGGTCGAAAAGGGCGATGCGGAACGCGGCGAGCAACTCTTCCTCGAAGCGCTCACCGAGTCGCCGAACAACGCCTTCGTCCTGTACGGATTGTCGGAAGCCTATCGTCTGCAGGGCGATAAGAACGGCGCAAAATACGCCAGCCGGTTATTCAAGGATGCATGGCTCGGCAGCGGGAAATCACGCCCCGCGATGGCGCAGCTTTGAACCTAGTTGTTGATGGCGTGATTCACGTCATCCATCCTTCGAGACAAAATTTTTCCTTTATCCTGAGGGAGCCAAAGGCTCGTCTCGAAGGGTGAAGGAAAAATTTCCCTCAGGATGAAGGCTATGTGAGCCATCCAATGCGCAACTGACTCTAATTATTCTCTTCCGCCTCGCGCAAGGCTTCTTCGAGTTCTTCGATCTCTTTTTGCGTCAGTTCGCCATCCTCCCGGAAGGTCCAGGTCGGTTCGATATCGGGACGGCCGACATCGGGAGAATCGCCGGAAAGATTACCGCCAAAACCTTCGGCGATGCCGCTGGCGTCGCCGACGCTGCGACGCGGATCGCGCAAGGCGTTTATACGCTCGCTATCATAGTACTGACGCGCCGAACGCGGCCCGATCACCTTGTCGAGATCAGGACCGGTTTGCCCCGCCGTACGCGCGCGTCGCAATAACTGCTCGGCCCGCGAGAAATCCTCCGTACCCTGACCAGGCCGCCAGCCGGAGAGGATTTCACGCCGCCCCGCACACTCCGCCGCCTTGTCCTCATTGGTAAACTCTTCCGGACAGAAAATAGCGACAACGCCGGACGAACCAGGGTCGATCTCGGTCTCTCCGGTCGGCAGTTCAACTTGCGGCAGGGTGAAGCGGCGCGTCAGCACCGGCTCTTCGTCAAACAGATCATCGCCGGTGACGGTTTCTTCTTCCGCAAGAAGTTCTTCCTCAGCCGCCGGCGCTTCCTCTTCGTCCTCCGCCGCCTCACCCTCATCGCCGGCGTCATCCTCGCCTTCGGCGTCTTCAGGGGCGATCAAATCTTCAAGACCCGGATCTTGTTGCTGCTCGGGCTCCACCGAAATCAGCGGATCGGGATCGTCCTCAACCGGGGTCTGCTCAAGCGGCTCCTCCGGCGCGGGCAAAGACAGTTCATCGTCTGCCGCCGGGGCGGGATCGGGAATGAGCGGTTCGGGCTCCAGCGCTTCCGGCGCCGGCGCGGGTTCCGGCGAAAGGTCAAGCCCGGTGAGATCGGGAATCTCTTCCGGTTCGGGCTCTGGCTCTGGCTCTGGCTCCGGTTCGGGCTCCGGTTCGGGCTCCGGTTCTGGCTCTGGCTCTGGTTCTGGCTCAGGTTCAGGCTCTGGCTCGGGTTCTGGCTCCTCAATAATTTCAGGTTCCGGTTCTGGCTCGGGCTCGGGCTCAGGCTCAGGCTCCGGTTCTTCCTCGATCAGGGGATCACGCAGTTCCGGCAGCTCCGGGCGCTCCCACTCCACCAATGTGACGTTTATCGTGTCGCTCGGCGCATTCGGTATCCAGATGCGCACGCGCGCAAACACCGACATCAAGGAGAGAACCACGAGGTTGACCATCAGCGAGACGCCAAGCGCGGCATAAAGCCGGCGGCGATCATGGCCGGCGTAAGGATCGACCCAACGCGCCAGCGCCCTGTTCACCGCGCCATCGACACGCGCCACGACCCGCCGCGCGCCACGCAGCCGCTTTTTGCGGCGCCGCTTGGTCGCGGCAAGCTGGTCCGTGTGCGCTTCGGTCATGTCGCCCGGCATTGATCCTGGCGCGATGGACCCTTAAACGCGAAGGCTTTGAATGAAAGAGGCTTCAAGTGAAGGTCCTGTTGATCGGCGGCGGCGGACGGGAACACGCGCTCGGATGGAAAATTGCCCAAAGCCCATTGCTTTCCAAGCTTTATGTCGAACCCGGGAACCCCGGTCTTAATCACATTGGCGAGCCCGTTACCATAGATTGGGCGAACTCGCGCGCTATCGTCGCTTTTGCACAGGAAAATGATGTCGATCTTGTGGTGATCGGGCCGGAAGCGCCGCTGGCCGCTGGCCTTGGCGATGCGCTTCGGGCAGCCGGCGTCGCCTGTTTCGGACCCGATAAGAGCCCGGCGCAACTTGAAACCTCGAAATCCTTCATGAAGGAGATTTGTGCAGCGGTCGGCGCACCGACGGCTGCTTACGGGAATTTCACGCACGCTGACGCCGCAAAAGCGTTCCTGCGTTCGCAAAACGCCCCTTACGTCGTCAAGGCGGACGGGCTCGCCGCCGGCAAGGGCGTCGTCATCGCCGATTCGCTGGAAGAGGCCGACGCCGCCATAGACGCTATGCTTGGCGGGCAGTTTGGCGAGGCAAGCGCGGAAATCGTGATCGAGGAATTCATGGCGGGCGAGGAAGCGAGCTTTTTCGCCATCACCGACGGGAAAACCATTCTTCCCATGATCGCCGCCCAGGATCACAAACGCGCCTTTGACGGCGATGAAGGGCCGAACACCGGCGGCATGGGCGCCTACTCCCCGGCGCCTGTTTTCACTGACGCGGTGCGGGCGAAAACCATGGACCGCATTATCGAGCCTATCGTTGCCGAACTCGCCCGGCGTGGAACGCCCTATGTCGGCGTCATCTATGCGGGGCTGATGATCGAGGACGGCGCGCCAAGACTGGTGGAAATCAATGCGCGTTTTGGCGATCCGGAATGCCAAATTCTGATGCGCCTGCTTAAAAGCGACCTCCTGCCCGCCCTCCATGCGGCGGCGACAGGCGCCCTTGCCGGACATAGTCTTCAGTGGTCGGATGAAGCAGCGGCATTGGTTGTCATGGCGGCGAAGGGATATCCCGGCGCCTATGACAAAGGATCGGTCATAAACGGAACCGACGACGCCGACGCCCTCGCCGACGTCAAAGTCTTTTTCGCTGGCGCGAAAGCGGACAGCGGCGTGCTGCGCGCCAATGGCGGACGCGTTCTCAATGTCACGGCGACGGGCGCAAGCATTCGCGACGCCGTCGAGCGGGCCTATGCGGGCGTTGACGCCATCGACTGGCCGGATGGATTTTACCGGCGCGATATCGGCTGGCGCGCGCTTGAGGCCGACCGTTGAGACCGCTGGAGAAATGGCGCGGAGCATCCAGCTCCTTCACCGCCCATGGCTGGCGCATGGTCTCGTGGACGAGCGAGCCGCCGGACGACGATAAACCCTGGCTATTGCTGATCCATGGCTTTCCGACATCGTCTTGGGACTGGAGCGCAATCTGGCCGGCGCTTGAAGAACGTTTCAACCTCGCCGCCGTGGACATGCTCGGGTTTGGCCTCTCCGATAAACCGGGAAACATTCATTATCGCATCGTCGATCAGGCCGGCCTTCAGGAAGCTTTCCTTGAGCAGCTTGGCGTCGGCGACGCTCACATCCTCGCTCATGATTATGGCGACACGGTCGCGCAGGAATTGCTCGCCCGCCATAATGAAGGATCGCTCAGCTTTTCGATCCGGTCTCTTATGTTCCTGAACGGAGGACTTTTTCCGGAGCATCATCGGGCGCGGCTTATTCAGACACTTGGGCAAAGCCCATTCGGCGGCGTCATCGGACGATTGCTCTCGCGCGCATCGCTGCGAAAGAATTTCGACGAGATATTCGGTGCAAACACCAAGGCGAGCGATGAGGAGATCGACGGTCACTGGTCGTTGATCCGCGAAAATGACGGCCACCGCGTCTTTCACAAACTGCTGCAATATATCACGGAGCGCCGTCAGAACCGGGAGCGCTGGGTCGGCGCAATCAGCGATGCGCGCATCCCTGTCGGCATGATTGACGGCGGCGCCGATCCGATTTCCGGCGCGCATATG
>CAMYNO010000272.1 GCA_947259815.1 uncultured Parvularculaceae bacterium | reverse complement strand
TCGTCAGCTTGCGGAGGAATTACGCCAGTACCGGCTTTATTTCCTCACCCTTGGTCGCGGCGTTTCCGACGACATAGCGCAGGGCGAAGGAGTCGAAACCGCCGGCTGGGTCGACTGGTATTTCGATGCAACGCGGCGCGAGGCCGGCATGACGTCGGGGTCGTTTGCGGCGTCGGAAATTCGCGTCATCGCCGAGACGATATTGAACGAGGAAATTCGCCCGCAAATCGCCTATCATGATCGCAAGGCCCACACGCTACACGCCATGGAACATCGCCTGCACCATCTTGGCGAATATGCGTTCGGCGCCACATTGCTCGTCTGTCTGGTTTATCTGCTGCTTGCGTTTAACGCCGGCAAGGAGACCGGATTGCAGAAATGGGCCTATGGGACAAAGAACGACATTAAAGGGCTTGTGACCTTGCTCACCGGATTTTTGCCGTCTCTTGGGGCGGCGTTTTTCGGCATTCGCGTTCAGGGTGAGTTCGGCTCCACCGCGGAGCGCTCTCACGCGACGGCGGCGCAGCTGAAGGCGATAGCCTTGCGCTTTGAAACGCTTGTGGACGGCGACAAGCCCCGCCTTGATCTGTTGCGGATGCGCGTTGAAGAGGCGGCGCGCGCCATGTTGATGGAAAATCTCGACTGGCGTTTGCTTTATATTTCGAAACCGCTGAACCTGCCGGGCTGACCCGTGCTTGTGGCGCCGACGTCGGATGGCGCCGATCTGAATCTGTCTGTTGCGGATTGGTAAGGCGTTTTTTGCTCGCCACCGAAACGAGTCACCTTAAACTTGCGTTTCGCCGGCGGCGTATATTTCGCGCGCCCGGCTCTGTCAGCGATTGCACCAGGGAAGTTTCATGTCCGCCGTTTCCGTCCTCCTCGCGCCTAATGATGAGGCGTTTGGCGAGCGCATTTCCGACGCGCTTTTACGTCAGGGCCATACCGCTCGTATCTTCAGCGGCGATCAGGCGGATCTGTTTGTCGACGGCAAGGGGGACGAGGATGCGTCTATCGTCGTCTGGTCGGAGGCTGCGCTGAAACTTGCCGCGCTGCATGTTCAGGCGCGCGAGGCGCTGGAAAAAGGCGCGCTCATTCCCGTGGCGCTGGACGGCGCGGCGCCCCCTTCCGAATTCGAAAGCCTGCCGCCGATCGATCTTTCCGAATGGCGCGGCGATGAGGCCGACCCGCGCTGGCGTTTCGTACTCGAAACGCTTTCGGTGGCGACTGCCATTCGCCGCAGCGCGAGCGAGCCGGAGCGCCATGGCGGCACAGAGGACGCGTCTCAGGAAATCATCGAATACACGCCGCGCCGTCGTCCGCGAAAACCGGCCCGCCGCGGCATAGATCCAAGCGCTGTTGGCGCGGTGGGGATTGCAACCCTGTGTCTTGCCACCGGGGCGGCGATCATTCTTGCGCCCTCGTTTATGGGCGGCGCCAAACGGCAGGCGCTGAGCGATGCCGCGCCGACGCGCCCGGTTGATCTGGCGGTCATACAGCCGGCTGCGCCGCCGAGCGAAAGCGCGAACGCATTTGTGCCGGACACAATATCGGGGGCAGGGCTGGCCGCGCCGCCTGCCGATTTCGGCGATGAGGATATCGCACTGGCGGATGATGAGTTGGAAGGTTTTGGCGAAGGCGATATTTCCTATCCCGACAGCGCGCCGCCGGACGTTTCCTTTGACAACGCGATAAATGCGGATTCGCGCGCTGACGCGATTCATCTGGCCATGCTTGGGCCCGTTGCCCCGGTTGATGAGCCGCCAGTCGATGACGCCGCCGGGCAACCGGAAACGCAAGCCCTGTTGGGCCCTGCCGCGCCATCGGTGAAGCCTGCGCCGTCCACGCAAACTACTGAAGTGGAAGCGCGCGCGGCGCCGGGCGATATCGAGGCGCTGATCGCCAGCGTTGCTGAACCGGGTGACGCGCAAGCTGCCGCTTCATCCGTATCCAGAGGAAATAGCGCCGCCGGCGACATGTTCCGCGATTGCGTTTCCTGTCCGGATATGGCGGTCATTGCATCGGGCGCCTTCACCATGGGCCCCATCGGCGCGGACGCCGCGCGCACGGGCGAAGGTCCGGCGCAAAAGGTGACCATCGCTGCGGGCTACGCCATTTCAACGCAGGAAGTCACATTTGCGCAGTGGGACGCCTGCGTCGCCGATGGCGGGTGCGCCGGGCATAAACCTTTCGATTTTGGCTGGGGGCGCGGCGAACAGCCCGTGGTGGGTGTTTCCTATAAGGATGCGGAACGATATGCGGCGTGGCTGACGGAAAAAACCGGTCACGCCTATCGTCTGCCAAGCGAGGCGGAATGGGAATTTGCGGCCCGCGCCGGCACGGCGACGGCCTTTTCCTTTGGCGATGATCTGAGCGCGGACGCTGCCAATTATGACGGGCGCTTTGTCTATAAGGGCAAGAAAGGGCGCTGGATCGGCCATCCGCAGCCTGCCGGCGCCCACCCGGCCAACGCCTTCGGCCTCTACGACATGCACGGCAATGTCTGGGAATGGACGGCCGATTGCTGGGCCGCATCCCTTGCCGGCGTCCCGGCGGACGGCGCGCCGCGCGCCGGCGCCTGTTCGCGCCGCGTTTTGAAGGGCGGCGCCTTTAATACCGGCGGCTGGCGCCTTCGCGCTGCTCACCGGATCGGCAAGCCGGCCTCTGTGCGGGAAATGGAGATCGGTTTCAGGCTCGTTCGCGCTCTGGATTAGCCCCGCGTTAAGCTGCGCCGGTCAAAATCGGCCATGTGAATGTTCTTGAGCAGACCCTGACCAAAGAGGCGCGCTTTGCCGCGCCGGCGCTAAGCGTCTGGCGCATCGCGGCGCTGATAGCGGCGGCCTGCGCGGCGCTGTTTTTGCTCTTCCCTCTTGGCGTCGGGGCGGACTATCCGAACCATTTGGCGCGCGCCTATATCGAAACCGCTATTGACGGCTCCGCCGCGCTCCAGCGCTTTTATGAAATCGATTATACATTCGTGCCCGATTTCACGATTGAAATGATCGTACCGCGGCTTGCGCCGATCTTCGGTATTTACGGCGCGGGATCGATTGTTGTCGCGCTCGCGGTCGTGCTGGCGCCCCTTGCCGGCGTCGCCCTGTCGCGCAGCCTGAACGGCGCCGCCGGCGCCTGGGCGCCGCTTGTCGGATTTGCCGCCGTCTTTAACCGCAACCTGGAATTTGGTTTCATCAATTTCCTGTTCGGCCTCGGCCTGGGTTTGTTCTGTTTCTGTATATGGACGCGCATGGCGCCGGGCTGGAAACGCAGCGCCGTCGTTGCGCCGCTCGCCGCTTTTGTCGCCGCGAACCACATCCT
Source organism: uncultured Parvularculaceae bacterium (assembly GCA_947259815.1). Classification (GTDB taxonomy): domain Bacteria; phylum Pseudomonadota; class Alphaproteobacteria; order Caulobacterales; family Parvularculaceae; genus Hyphococcus. The sequence continues at coordinate 1,778 of CAMYNO010000272.1, read as the reverse complement.
TGGCTTTTTGTTTTTCGGCTATATCGCGCTTTTATGGGAAGCATCGAAGTTTACTTTCGGCGAGCGCGGCAAGGCGCAGGCTTTCCTCCCCATACTGATTATTCGCGACGGGGCGGCGTTCCTCCCCAGCCTTTTCCTTATCGGATATGCGCTGATGATCGCCGATGACGTCAGTACTTATACCGGCGATATGGGTACGTGGTCCCAGCGTTTTGCAGCGCTGACCGCCGGTTTCGGCTTTTTCAGTTCACCCCTTTCCGTGATTACCGGAACGGCCGCGCTCGGCGTCGTTCTGGGCGCTGCATATTTCGGATTGCGCAGCGGCGTGATCAGTGTCCACCGCGATCTCGCTTTCGTCGCTGCCGGTGTTTTGCTGCTGGTCGTCATCATGCCGACCCATGTGGCGGGCATATGGGGGCTGCATCTTCGCTATGGCGGCGCGGCGCTGATCCTCGCCGCCGCCGCTGTCCGCTTTAAAGACTCGCGCGGCAGCGCTATCGCGGCGATGGTCTTCGCCGGTCTCCTGACGTTGATTGCCGTGAACGGTGCAACCAACACCATGCGCATCGACCGTATACAGAGCGAAATTCGCACCGCCGTCGCCGCCTTGCCGAAGGGTGCGCGGGTGATGAACGCAACGACCCCCGATGTCGGGTTTGAAATCGGCGTGCACGCTGTATCGCTCGCTGTCATCGAAGCGGACGCCTATGCGCCGAACCTCTTTACCAACATTTCAGCTGTCGCCGTAAAGCCCTCCATGCGGGCGCTGCACAAGCCCCAGGGTAAGCCCCAGCTTGTTGAAACGCTGCGCGCCTATGCTGACGCCGACCTGCCGCCGCCGGCGAATGACCGGTGGTCGGAGCATTTCTATTACGGCTGGCCGGAGCATTATTCCCACCTCCTCTTCACCCGCCTTCCGGGTGAGGACGGGGCCGATCTTGAGGGTATGGCGGATCTGGCGGAAATCGCCGCCGGCGCGGATTTCGTCCTTTATCGGATCGATGGCGGGGCGCGGTAAGGTTTCATTAAGCCTCGCTGCCGGCGGCATTGGCGCTCGCCCGGCGTCCTCATGCGATCCACCGTCACGGGCCGGGCGCCAATAAGGGCCGCCAAAGCGTAAAAATTCGCCCCGGCGCGGCGCTTTGCCGGTTGCGGGTTATCAGGACGGCGCCTATATCCCGGCCGAAGCGCGCATCCTTAACGGGGGCGCAACAACCTGTTTGTTTAATCATAGGGGCTCGCTCGCCTCCGGCGCTTTTCCCGGCGCTTGTTTACCCCGCGCTTATCGAAGGCCGGAAATAAGAGAGCGGCTTGCTGGAAGGAGAAGAAAAACAATGGGCAAGGTCATTGGTATCGACCTCGGGACGACGAATTCCTGCGTCGCCGTCATGGAGGGCAAGGAGCCCAAAGTCATCGAGAATGCGGAAGGCGCGCGCACCACGCCGTCTGTCGTCGCATTCACCGAGGACAAGGAACGCATTATCGGCCAGCCGGCCCGGCGCCAGGCGGTCACCAATCCGGAAAACACTTTTTTCGCGATCAACCCCCTGACCGGGCCTCCTTATGACGAACCGACCGCGCAAAAAGACAAGGACATGGTTCCCTACGCCATCGTGAAGGGCGAAAACGGGGACGCCTGGGTCGAAAGCCGCGGCGAGAAATTCGCCCCGTCCCAGATCTCGGCCTTTATCCTGCAGAAAATGAAGGAAACGGCAGAGGCCTATCTTGGCCAGGATGTGACGCAGGCTGTCATCACCGTTCCCGCCTACTTCAACGAC
>CAMYNO010000271.1 GCA_947259815.1 uncultured Parvularculaceae bacterium | reverse complement strand
CTGCAGCACCATGGCGCCCGCCGTATCGAGAAACTCAACCCCCGACATATCAATGATAATTTCGCGCCCGACCGAATCATCGGCGAAATCGCGCAGCGGGCCGTCTATCGCCTTCAGGCTGCGCGCGCGCCAGTCGCCGAACGCTTTCAGGCGCAAAAGCCCGTCATTCGCGAGATCTATATCGAAACTGGCCGGCGAATCCGCCATAGTTAATTCTTTCTTAATCGTCGCGCGACCGGCCCTGCGATTGCATAAAGCCGATCCTGCTGTGTCATCATGCCGTCGAGGATGTTAAAATCATCCTCAAATTACTACGCCGGGGCCCATTTTTAACCATCAGGGGCCATGAGTCTTAGTCGCTTTTGCCTTTTCGGAGTGCCGGCCTTGTCCACTAACAGAATGTTTCGAGACGGCTTCGCTTGGTTAAAGGCCCTCCCGCTCCTGGCTGTGACCGGGGCGCTCGCCGCCATCGCCATTGCCAGCCTTGCCGGGGCCCAGTCCGCCGACGGGCGCGGGCGGGAGAAATTGTTCGATTATTTCCAGCGGCTGGCGCCGGCGAATTACGACGCCGGGGCGCGGTTCCATGTCGTCCTGATCGACCGGGAAAGCGTTAATCTTGTGGGCCCCTGGCCCTGGCCGCGCACCATTCTCGCCGATGTGGTGGCGGCGGCGGCGCAAGCGGGCGCCAAGGGGGTCATCCTGACCGAACCGGCGGATGCGCCGGACCCGCTATCGCCTGAAACCATCGCCGCATTCTGGCTGGAAGGCGCAAGCGATGATGCCCTGGCGCGCGAACTGGCCCGCCTGCCATCGACGGATGCGGTGCTCGCGCAAGCCTTTGCCGGCGTTCCCGGCGGCGTTGGCGCATCCTTGAGCCCGCCAATCGATCCGGCGCTGGAGATTGCCCTTCAACGCACCGACATCGCCAATAGCCCCTGGATCGCAGCGGACCCCGGCGATGCGGAATATCTCGCGCTCCCCGCGGCGCGGTTTCTTTACAATTTTGACGCGGGGCTCGCCGCCGCCGCCGCGCCAACCATCGCCGCATTGGCGCCCGACGCCGACGGCGTCGTCAGACGGTTGCCGCTCTTGTGGTCGCTGAATAACGAACCGGCGCCATCCATTGCGTTGCAGGCGGCGCGTCTTGCGCAGGACGTGAATGCGATTGACGTTGAGGTCGACCCTTCCGCCGTTGAGTCGCAAGGGCGCATCGCACGGCGCATCTCACTCGGCGAGGCCGGCGATGTGAAAGTTGCGAACAACACCTCGATGCGGCTTTACCTGCCAAAGCGCATTAACGCGCCGATCACCTCAGCGGCGCAATTGCTCGGGCGCAATTCAAACAGCCAGCTTTCCGGCAAGATCGTCCTCATCGGACGCGACGGCGAAATCGGCGATCTTATCTCAACCGCGCGCGGCGCCATGCCGCCCGCAACGATCCATGCGCTTGCCGCGGCGCAAATTGCCGACGGTGCGACCGCCAGCCGTCCGGGCTGGGCCGGCTATCTTGAAGCGCTGAGCGTCATGCTGCTCGGCGCGGCCGCCGTCATGACCGCGCAGAGACTACAGTTCTGGCAGGCCATCGGCTTTGCCGCCGCGATCAGCGCAATTTTGCTGATCGGTTCATTTGCGATTTTCGTAAGCGCAAAAACCCTGCTCGACCCGCTGGCGCCATCGCTTGCGCTCTTTGTCGGCGCCTTGTCGGTCGCCGGCGGGCGCTCCATCGGCGGCGCCTTGCGTGATGATTCCGTGCGCGGATCGTTTCACGACACTCTGCCCGAACCGGTGATGAAACGCCTGCGCGAGGGCGAAACGGCCAACATTTTGAACGGCACGCGGCGCGAGCTGACGGTTCTCGCCTGTGAATTGCGCATCACCGACGAGGATCTTGAAAGGCTCGCGGATCGCCCGGACGACGTCACCAAGATCCTTGCCGCCGCGTCCATAGATCTGCGTGAAACCATTATCGACGCAGGCGGCGCGGCGGACCAGGCCGATGGCGGGCGCATGTTCGCCTATTTCAATGCGCCCGGCGATCTCGCCGACCATATTCAGGCCGGATGCGCCGCAGCGCTGCGTCTGGTTGAGAGTATGGACAAGATCAACACCGATCTTGAAGCCTCCAGTCGCACCCGTGACATTCAGGTCCATCTGGCAATTGGGGTTGCGACCGGCGTTTGCTTTGCCGGACCCATGGGGCACGGACGCAACAACCGATATTCCGCAATTGGTCCTGCGGTCGATCACGCAGCCTATTTGCGCAGCCTTTCCCCCTATTACGGTCCGGCGATGATTTGCGATGAGGTCGTCTACAAGGAAACGCACCACCAGTTCGCGTTCCTGGAACTGGATCGCATCAAGAACCGGGATGCGGCGCGGCCCTTCAGCATCTACGCCCTGATCGGCAATCCTTTCATCAAATCGTCAAAGGGCTTTCGCGATCTTGACGATTCCCACCGGGCGCTTCTCTCCGCTTACCGTCGCGGCGATGTTCGTGAAGCGCAGGATATTCTCGCGCGCATCAAGGATACGCCGGGGGCGAAGATCGCCCTCTTCGATATCTATGAGGAAAGGCTGAAAGCCCTTGCCGCCGACGGTGTGCCCGAAGGTTGGGACGGCGTCACCATCGTCAACGCATAAGCTGCGAGCCGCTATCGGCGATCATACACGAACAATTTTGCCGTCGTGAAATTGACGCCCATCGCGGCGATGGAGCCAATGGCGATAGCAGCGACGGGAAATCCCCGGAAGAATTCATAGGCGCCGATAAGCCAGGCATAGACGCCGTAATTCACCGCGCCGCCGCCCAATTGCAACAACAGGAAGCGGCCCCATTCGTGGAGCGGCGAGCGATCGCTGGCGCCAAAGGTGAACTTCCGGTTGAGGAACCAGTTGCTGCTCGCGGCCGCCAGATATGAAATGAGGCGCGACAGATAAAGATTCTGCACGAAGATATTAACGATGGTGAATACAAGCGCATCAACCACAAAGCCGATCGCGCCAACCCAGCCGAACGAGAATAGTTGTCTTATCAGTTGCATCATGCTTTCGCGCCTTAAGAGCGCGCCATCTTAAGGCGGCTGTCTTACCAATTACTCAAAGAGCGCCCCGCCATGCCACCGGCGCGCCGCCAATAGCGACAACCCGAGCGCAATCGCGCCCATCCCCGCCATCATCAGATAGGCAGCGCCCGGCCCGAAATCTGTCCAGACAAAGCCGGCGATAACACTTGCGATCCCGGTCATGGCGCCAACCCCGGTCGCCGACATCAGCGTCATGGCGGTATTCACAAGCCGCAAGGGAACCGCGCGATCTATGAACTCAATGGCGCCGAGATAGGCAGCCGCGAAAGTAAAGGCGTGCATCATCTGTATCAGGAATAATACGCCGAGCGGCGGCTCCGACGCAGTGATCATCCAGCGCAGGGTCGCCGCCGCCGCCGCCACCGCAAGCAACAACATCGGCGAGCAGCGACGCGCCAGCCTTCTGGCGCCCAACAGCACGACAATTTCGGCGATGACGCCAGTCGCCCACAGCGCGCCAATGGTCACTTCCGAATAGCCTATCGCCGACCAGCGCAAATAGGAAAAGGCGTAGTAAACCGCATGCGCGCCCTGTGTGAGACCCGCGGCAAACAGCACGGTGACGAAAATGGGCGAGCGCAACAGCTTCGGCGCCTCGCGCAGGGAAACGGGTTTTGCACCGCCCCGACTCCCGGCCTCCGCCGGCAACAGAAACGACGTGGCGAAGGCAAATAGTGCAGCGGCGGCCATGATCGGCGCGGCCGCGGCGATGCCGAATTTCGCCAGCGCAGCGCCGCCGATAAGCGTCGTCGATAAAAACGCAAACGACCCGATGGCGCGGGTTCGGCCATAATGCAGCCAGCCATTGCGGTCGGCGCGCAACACCGCCGTATCCGTCAACGGCACCAGCATGCCAAAGGCCCACAAGACGCAGAATGCGGAGAATGCAATCAACGCCTTGTCGGAAAATATCAGTAGTCCCGCCGCGCCAGCTGCAAAGACGCCAGACATGATCGACAGCGCGCGGCGTTCATCGTTTTGGTGATAGGCACTGAACGCTATGACCGGTCCCAGCGCCAGACGGGCTATCAAGGCGGCGCCTGTCAGGACGCCAATCTCCGGCGTCGTAAATCCATTGACGGTCAGCCAGCCTGCGAAAAAAGGAAGCTGCACGCCCAGCAAAATGAACTGCCCGCTATAGAAAAGAGAATAAAGCGGTCCGGCAAATTTTTTGGGTGTGTGCGCAGAGGGAACTCGGCCAACAGTCATGAGGCGCGATGTATCCGATAACGCCGCGCGCTGACAGAGTTGAAAGCGACTTAAAGTTCCGGCGCCGCGCCAGCTATTGTGCGGCTGGGCGCCGCGAAGGTGGAAGAGCGATCATTCGCGTGACGTTCCGCCAGAAGATCTGCGGCGTCGCCAAGGTCACGCACGATCTCGGCAAAGCGCCGACGCATCAGCGAGACAGCGTCACCGTCGACCGGATCGCCGGCATCCTCAAGCTTCTTGACCGCGGTCGAATAAATGTCGCGCTGGTCGCGCAAACTGCGGATACATTCCTCAACCAGCGAAATATCGCGCGTGGAAACCCGCGGCGCCGACACCGCCAGCAATGCCGTCTGGTGCAAATGCTGTGCGTCGCCCAGCTTTGCTTCGGCGTCCGCCAGAAGCGCCGTAAAGCGCCCGTCTGCCGGCAAGCGGTTTACATAATAGGCGGCTGCGTCGGTCTTGGTGAAACGCTCACCGCCGCCGCCGGTAATAAAGGCCAGAATTGGCGCAGATTCAGGCGCGGGCCATTGGGCGTTTTCGACGTCACGCGCCGCTTCGGCCAGTAAATCCCGCTGAGTTTCTTGAAACTTGTGAGCGGAAGGAGCCACGCCCGCACCGCCGCCGATGGCGCAACCGCCAATCATCAGGAAGAACACCGCGCATAACGCGCGCGTTGCTGGTTGACCGCCCTTCACCAGACCCCTACTCCGACAGGCACAAACACACCTAAAAAATACGCCCCTGCAAGAAACGTAACAAACCTTTTAGAAAAAGTCAGCCGCGAAATGACGGAACGCCTCAAATTATTCCCGCCGGTCGAGCCCTTCGAGACCGGATCGCTACGCGTATCGGACATTCATGAAATTTATTATGAGGTTTCCGGCGCAATTAATGGAAAACCCGTCATTGTTTGCCATGGGGGGCCGGGCGGCGGAACGACGCCCTCCATGCGGCGGTATTTCGACCCGAAACGCTACAAGATAATTCTCTTCGATCAGCGCGGATGCGGCCGCTCGACGCCCCATGCCTCGCTTGAGGACAACACCACCTGGGCGCTCGTCTCCGATATGGAGGCCCTGCGCGAGCGGCTCGGCGTTGAAAGCTGGCAGGTTTTTGGCGGCTCATGGGGATCGACCCTTGCGCTCGCTTACGCCCAGACCCATCCGGACCGGGTGACCGAGCTGGTCCTGCGCGGCATCTTCACCCTGCGCCGCTCCGAACTTTTATGGTTCTATCAGGAAGGGGCGAGCGAGATATTCCCCGACGCGTGGGAAGATTACCTGAAACCCATTCCGCCCGCTGAGCGCGGCGACATGATCGCCGCCTATTACAAGCGGCTGACCGGCGACGACAGGAAAGCGCAGTTGGAAGCGGCGAAGGCCTGGAGCCTGTGGGAAGGCGGGACCGTCAGCCTGTTGCCGTCGGAAGAGCGCATGCACAATTTCTCGTCCGATGCATTCGCCACCGCCTTCGCCCGGATCGAGTGCCATTATTTCATCAATGGCGGTTTCTTCGAACGCGATGACCAGATCATGGCCAATCTAGACCGTATACGTCATATCCCGGCAGTCATCGTGCAGGGGCGCTACGACATCGTCACGCCGATGACGACGGCGTGGGCCCTGCACAAGGCCTGGCCGGAATCCAGCCTGAAAATTATTCCCGACGCCGGACACGCTGCTAGCGAGCCCGGCATTGTCGACGCGCTGGTGCGCGCCACCAATAATTTTGCGGGCCGTTAACCTCCCAACGCCGGCAAAATATAAGGAACGATAATTGTCGCGTAGATAATGACGAGGAAAATTCCGGCGGGGCATACCCACCGGATGAGAAAACGCCAGCGCTTGAACCACGCTTCCGATTTAAACCCGATCGCCTCTCGCGCGGTCGAGGTCGAGACAACCCAGCCGGCAAAGATCGCCGCAACAAGCCCCGATAGGGGCAGGATGATGTCCGTGGTGGCCGACAGGAAGTCAAGCAGCACCATGCCTTCGAAAACCGGCACCCCGCCGGCCGGTTGCCACGTATTCCAGAAGGACGACTGGTCTGAGCCGTCAATCCCAACCGTGGGCACCTGGCTCAGCGCATTGAGGAAGCCTATGCCGAAAATAACGAGACCGATTACGGCAGCGGATTTGAACCGATGATCGCCTTTCGATTGCTCATCAACCCATTTCGTTGATGTCTCCAGAAGCGCAATCGATGATGTAATCGCCGCGAAAAACGCCAGCAGGAAGAACATCATGCCGAATACGCCGCCGCCGGGCATGCCGTGAAAAGCCAGCGGCAGGGTCTGGAACATCAGGGTCGGCCCCGCGCCGGCCGCGAGCCCCATGGCGAAGACAATCGGGAAGATGGCGAGGCCGGCAATGATACCGACACCGGTATCCGCGATGGCGATGAGCCGCGCAGACCGGGGTAGATCCTGATCGTTGCGCATATACGCGCCATAGGTCGCCATCAAAGCCGAGCCGAGGCCGATAGAGAAAAACGCCTGACCAAGGGCCGCCGAAATCACCGAGCCGTCCTGGATGCCGTGCAGCAGGCCGCGCCGAATGGTTCCATCGGCGAGTTCCGTATCGCCAAAGCGCACGCCCAACAGAAAGTCGAACCCTTGCGCACGGTCGCCGGAAACAATCGCGTAGCCAAACAGGACGAGCAAAAGCACGAAAAACGCCGGCATGAGGATCGTCACAGCCGTCTCAATGCCGCCCTGAACGCCGCGCGCAACAATTGCGACCGTCAAGACCATGAACAAGGCGTGATAGATAATCATCCGGGTCGGATCGTTCAGGAGCTCAACAAGTTTAGCTCTGACCTGTTCGTCCGTTTGCCCGGCGAAAGCGCCGGCGGTGAGCCCGTTCAAGCCATCGCTGGCGATCGCAGCGATAAGATCGCCGCCGATCATCACCACATAGGCCATCACCCAACCGGCAATGACCGAATAAAAGGTGAGGATGATGAAGGCGCCGATCATGCCGAGCCAGGACTGGATCGCCCAGAGGGGAGAGCGCCCCTCCGCTTTTGCGATCTTGGCGACGCTGCCAACCGCCGACATGCCGCCGCGCCGGCCGATAAACAATTCGGCAACCAATACCGGCATGCCGATCAGAACCACGCAAACCACATAAAACAGAACGAAGGCGCCGCCGCCATTCTCACCGGCGACATAGGGAAATCGCCAAAGATTTCCGAGACCGACCGCCGACCCGATCGCCGCCAGTATAAATGCGGCGCGCGATGTCCATTTTACGCCCTCTCCCGCTGTACCCTGCATGAATTATCCCCTTGTTATCAGCGAAATATTTCGCTCATTTGTGGCACGGAGCGCCATTTTAGACAAATTTTTACATTTGGTGGCAATCCTCGTTCTGAGCAGCCACACGCGCGCGTCGGTATTGGGTTTCAAGGCGGCGGGCGACCTGGTTGTTACAGGGGAGGAATAGTTGGATCAGAACGTGAACGGCGTGAACGATCATATTGCATGCGATCAGCTCGGCGGGCTGGTTGACGCCGCAGGCGTCGACGGCGCGCGCGAAATTCTGGACGCCTTCTGGCGTTCAACGGATGACATGCTTGGCCAGTTGTCTTTGCAAATCTCGGAGGGCGATCTCACTACATCCGCCCAAACGTGCCACGCAATTAAAGGCATGGCGGCGAATGTTGGCGCGGCGCGCCTCTCCGCAACGGTTGCTGAAATCGAGATCGCGTGCAAAGCCGATGACGCGGCAACGGCGCTCTCCAAGGTCGCCGATGCGCGTTCTGACTTTGACGCGGCCCATACTTCTATTCAGGACTATCTGCTCAAAGCCTCTTGAGCGCTGAGCTGCCTCAGAAAAAATCACCGCGCATGATCGCGTCCTGATCGCGATAAATATACGCGCTCATGACCAGGCCGAAACCCGCCATAATCGTCATCATCACCGTGCCGCCATATGAAACGAGCGGCAGCGGCACGCCGACAACAGGCGCGAGGCCCATCACCATGCCGGTATTAATCAGTACATAAATGGCAAAGGTCGCAACGACGCCAATAACGGTCAGCCTTGCGAAATGCGATTTCGCTCGCGCGCCAATCGATAGTCCGGTCAGGATCACCGCAAGGTAGAGCGTCAACAAACCCATACAGCCGACAAAGCCGAACTCTTCGCCAAAAATGGTGAAGATAAAATCGGTATGCATCTCGGGCAGG
>CAMYNO010000270.1 GCA_947259815.1 uncultured Parvularculaceae bacterium | reverse complement strand
TTGGCGCCAATATTTGAGGCCGCGCCTCGTCCCGATTCACGCTGACGGCCGTCTCGAAGAGAGCGACAATACCGGGCGGTTCAGGCCGACCGTTTTCGTATTGTCCCGTGCGGTCTGCAGTTTTTCACGGGTGCGCCTTACCGGCAAGAATACGAAAGCCAGCGCGGCCGCAAAACTCGGCGTCGGTTTTCGCCAAGGATACAATGAAGCTCAAACCAGACTGGTAAAAGACCCGGGCGATCCGCTTCAGGCGAGTGTTTGGAGTTGGGAGGGCGACTTTGAATGCCGCAACGGCGCGAGTGTAGCAACGATGCGCATCCTTCCGGAAACGCTGGCGCGCGAGGCCCTGACGGATGGCGCCCGGCTGGTCCGCAGCATTGACGGATTTGAAGGACAGGTTTGGCGCGAGGGCGCCCTGATTGCATCGCGCTGGTGGCCCGCCATACCGGCCGGCCGTGAATGGCAGCATTTTCTTCGCGCGGCGCAAGCGCCCATCGACGAGGAAGGCGCTGACGCCCCTGTACCGGTCGATACGCCGTTTCGCAGTGATTTGCCGCTGATCGATACCGAGCCGTCGAACCTTCAGCTAACCTTCGCACCGGCGCGGGTAGCCGCCACAGCAGGCTGCGTCCTGGCCATGGCCGCCGCTTTCGAACTGTCGCAATTATTGACCCATGCCGGTACGGCGGCGGCGAACGAAGCGCGCATTGAAACGTCGCTGGAGAGAAACGGGGCCGCGATTGATGCGCGCCGACGCGCCGTATCGTCAGCCGCCGGGATTGAAGAACTTGCCGCTGTAGGCAATGGGAAAGCGGTCATCGAAGCATTTGCCGCAGTCACTACAGAAATTCCGCCAGAAATGGGCCGCATCAGAATTCTCCGGGTCAACGATCAGCTGCTCGAAGCGAGGCTGATCATAGATGCGGATGCCGCGATCGATACGCCGAAGCTCGTTTCCCGCCTAGAAAAGAACAATATTCTTTCCGATGTTTTCATCGAGAGACAAAATGATACGACAATTTCTGTAAAAGCGACGGTCGTCTTCGATCCGTCGGCAGACGAGGATTCGCCTTCGCTGCGAGAGTAATGTGCAAAAATGAAAGATCTGTACGAACGCATAAAAGAATCGCTCAACCTGCGCACCCTATATGGATTGATCGCGCTGGGGTGTTTGCTTGGCTTTGCGATTATTGGTCGTATCGACGACGCAGCCGCTGAAGCGCAGGTCGCGCGTGAAGCCGTTGACGCCAGATTAGCGCGGCACGGCGGCGCGGTTGACGAAACGCTTTGGATGGAACGCGCTAACGAAGCTGAACAAACACTGGCGGCGTGGCAAACCACCCACTGGTCGGCGCCGACAGCAGGCGTGATCGCCGCCGAATTACAGTCCTCAGTTACGAGCGTTTTAAGCTCGGCAAACTTGCGTGTCCTTTCCGTCAAGATCGATCCGGAACCGACGGAACTGCCGACGGGCGCTATTTTGCGTTTTCGCTTCGCAACGGAATCGCGAAACGGCGACAGCGTGGCCAAGACGCTCGCGGCGCTCGCCGCGCATGAACCGATGATTGTCATCGATGAAGTGAACGCCGTTTTCGATGAAAGAAAACAGGGGCGGTTTTCTGCGTCAGGCTATGTCCCGATCAATATCGAAGCTGCCGAAGCGCAGGAGAGCAGCTAATGCAACTCTTCACGAAAGCATTGATGGCCTCGGTCGCGCTCGGTTCCGTTGCTGGGTGGCTTAGCGCCGATGGCGGTGTGGGCGCGCTGCGAAAGGACCAGACAGCCTGGTCGTTGCCGGCACGCCCGGAGACCGGCGATGCGGAACGGATGCGCCTTTATGCGGCGCTCATGTCGACAAATCATTTTGGCGCAGAAACCAACACCTCCGGCGAAACTAATGACGATAAACAGGAGAGCGGCGCACAACCGCCGCGGATCGCTGGCGCCTGGATCACGGACGGCAAAACGGCGCTCAGCTTTCAGGGCAGCGACGGCAAGTATTTCACAGCCGGCGTTGGCGACGTCCTGCCGGGGGGCTGGACCGTGCAAGGCGCATCGCTTGAAACCGTTACTGTGGAAAGAAATGGGGAAATTTTAGACCTGACTGTGTTCCCCTATGATAAACCCGGTACGTGACACGCTGCGCCAAATCAGGCCAGTGGAAATAATGACATTGCCCGAATGGGCTTTCTTTGAAATGACGTCTGTTCGAATCGGGCAACAATGCCCGTTCATCTGCTGTTTACGAGAGTGCTGAAGAATATGCGGTCATTTATTCGACGCAGTAATTTTACGACGCCCAATATCGATCGCACACGCATAGCGCATCGAGGCGCCATGGCGTTTGCGGCGCTATTGGCCGCAAGCTGTTCATTAAGCAAGCCGTACCCGGACTATTCCATTGCAGCCAACGAGACGGAGGACATTCGCGTCTCAACGGGCGATGGTCCGTCGACGGGGCCAAGCGCGGAAGCGACAGAACGCCCGAGAGGAATTGTCGACCTGCTTCGCTCGGTTCCTTCCATCGGCGACGGAGACGCCGGTGCGGACCCTTCCAACGCCGCGGCGCCGCCGCCCTTTGGCGCCGAACAAGTCGATACGGTCGTGCCACCGCTCGCTTTGCCCGCGTTTATCGATCTTGTTTTTGGTCAGGTCCTGGACGTTCCGTACACGACAGGTCCAGGCGTCGCACAACGCTCTGAGATTGTTCAGCTACGCTCGTCCGGAACGATGCCGGCCGATGTCTTTTTCAGTCTGGTGTCGATGACGTTGAAGGATTACGGCATCCGCGTTTCTCCAGAAGACGGCGTATACCAAATCCTTGAAGACAGCGCGCTGAAGTCGCGCATACCGCGCTTTATTCGCTCGCGCGCGCGGGCTGAAACGCCTGCGGGGCTGCGCCCCATCGTTCAATATGTTGAATTGAACGCCATCGACGCCAATACAATGGCCAGCATTCTGGGCCAGGCTTTCGACGGAAACCGCAACCTGTCCATCAACGCACAGCTCGACGGTAATTTTGTGATTCTCAACGGCCTGCAGGAAGATGTAAATGCGGCGCTGGCCGTGATTTACGATATGGATGAACTGCAATTCGCCGGTACGCAGGTGCAACGCGTAACCCCGCGATATTGGGCCGTAACCGACCTCTCAGACGAGTTGGAAAGGATCCTGAGCGCGGAAGGCTGGCAGGTCAGCACCAGCGCGCGCACGCCAAAACCGATCCTGCTCCTCGCAGTTGAGCGCTCTAACGACCTTCTCATCTTTACCAGAGACGACCAGGCGCGCGCGCGCGCAGCCTACTGGATACGAGAGCTGGACAGGCCGACGCAGCAGGGCGATGCGCCACAGGTATTCGTTTACTCCGTGCAGAACATGGACGCGTCAATTCTCGCCAATACGCTTAATCAGGTGCTCGACGGCGCCAGCGCCGGAGGGGGATCGTCCGGCCTGGCGGCAGCGCGCGCACAAGCCGCCGCCAGCGGTTCGACGGGGGGCGGACAAGGGGTCGGCTCAGCGCCTGGGGGCGCTTCCCGCGGCAGCCTCGTTGTCGATCCGCTTGGCAACAGGCTGATCTTCTCCGGCACGCCGAGCGAATATGAACAACTGCTTCCGCTACTGCGTCAGTTGGATTTACCGCCTGCTGAAGTTCTTGTCGGAGTGATGATTGCGCAAGTTCAACTGACCGACAGCACCAGCTTCGGCGTCGACTGGACACTCCGGAATTTGAACGATCAAGCCCTCAACAACCCGAATTTCAGTTCATCCGGTTCTGACGTCGCATCCGGATTGTCAGGCCTTGTTTCACGCGGCGGCTTTGGCCCCGGCGGCGTTGCATTCGGCGTTCTCTCGCCAGACGTTGAAGTCGCGATCGACGCGTTTGCCCAGAACAACCAAGTAAACGTACTTTCGACACCGCGGCTTCTGGCCCGGTCCGGATCCTCCGCCACCGTTCAGGTTGGCACCGAAGTTCCTGTGATTGCCTCGCGGGCATCCGCCGCCGACGGTAACGTCGACACGAACATCTCGGAAGTACAATACCGATCAACGGGTATAATCCTGCAGATCCAGCCGATTGTGTTCAGCGACAATCGTATCGACCTGACAATAAATCAGGAAGTTTCCTCGACCTTGCCGGCGACTGGTGTTGAGGGCAATCCTGTTTTCAGCAACACCAGCGTTGCAACATTGCTTTCGCTTGAAGACGGCGGCACCGCTGTCATTGGCGGCTTAATACAGGACAACATAACGCACGATAATAGCGGCGTTCCTTTTATCAAAGATGTTCCTGTGTTAGGGTCATTGTTTTCGACTAATACGACCAGCATTGATCGCACCGAACTTGTTATCCTGATTAAAGCGTATGTTGTCCGCGGCCAGGCCGACCGTTCAGCCTTTGCGAATAAATATAAAGGCGAGATTGATCGCACGCTCCGGGAAAACAACTTGACGACCCTTCGGCCACGGGAATTTTAACCCATGACGGCATGCGCGAAGCAAATAGCGGCGCAGCGAAAAGATAACCAGGCAGGGTTCTCGCTTCTGGAATCGCTTGTGGCGGTGGCGTTGATTGCCGCCGCCTTTTTACCGCTGCTGGCGCTTCAGGGGCAATTGGCGCGCACGGTCTTTGCGGCGGAACGGGCGGAAACAAGCGTCAAGGATATGACCAGCGCACTTTCTTATCTGCGCACAGTAAATCCGGCGAAGCAGCCTGAGGGAACCGAACCGCTCGGCGACGCTGTTCTCACATGGAACGCGCAGCCGGTCTCTGAAGAACGACCTGCGCTGGATCAATCAGGCGCGCCGGGACGCTTCATGTTGCGCCTTTATGAAGTCAACGCGGCGATCACATATTCTGACGGGCGCCGCGCCGAATTTACGGTGCGTTCCATGGGCTGGCGCCCAACAGCGCCCTTTGCAGAATCGTTCGAGTAAAAATGGTCGCCACACCAGACGATCAACAGCGTTACAACCATGGTTGATGAAACGCCCAGCACGACACCGCGCATTTCGGTTATTATCGTGAATTATAACGCCGGCGCCCGCCTTACCCGATGTCTGGCGGCGCCGGCGTTATAATTCACGATAATAACCGAAATGCGCGGTGTCGTGCTGGGCGTTTCATCAACCATGGTT
>CAMYNO010000269.1 GCA_947259815.1 uncultured Parvularculaceae bacterium | reverse complement strand
GGCAATATCCGACCGGTTCCGGGGTTTCCTGGGCGATGGTGGGGCGTTCTGAAGAAAAGCTGAAAGCGGTGCGCGATGAGATCGGCGCCGCGCCCAACACGCCGCTTGTTATCGCGGACGCCAGCGACCCGGCCTCGCTCAAAGCGCTGGTCGACAGCGCCAAGCTCGTCCTCACGACAGTTGGCCCCTATCAGCTTTATGGAAACGAGTTGGTCGCAGCCTGTGCGGCGGCGGGAACCGACTATGTCGATCTTTGCGGCGAGCCTGCATGGATGCGCCAGATGATCGACAAGCATGAGGCGGCGGCGAAAGCCTCGGGCGCGCGTATTGTCTTTTCCTGCGGGTTTGATTCCATTCCATCGGACCTTGGCGTCTTCCTGCTACAGGAAGAGGCGCGTAAAAAGTTTGGGGCGCCCTGCAATCGCGTCAAGGGGCTCGTGCGCTCGATGAAAGGAACCTTTTCCGGCGGCACCGCGGCCAGCCTGAAAGCGACAATGGCGGCGGCGATGAAAGATCCATCGGTGCTCGAATACTTGAAAAACCCTTATTCTCTGGCGCCCGGCTTTAACGGTCCAAAACAGCCCTCAGGCTCTAAGGTCATTCACGACGATGAATTGGACATCTGGCTTGCGCCGTTCGTGATGGCTGTCATCAATACAAAAAATGTGCATCGCTCCAATGCGCTCCTCGGTCATCCTTATGGTGAGGACTTTGAATATTCAGAGATGGTCGCCACCGGGCCCGGCGAGAAGGGAGAAGCGGCCGCGCGTCAACTGGCCGCCAGTAACGCCATGATGGGCGATGACGGGCCAAAGCCGGGCGAAGGTCCAAGCAAGGAAGAGCGCGAGGCCGGCTCATTCGACATATTATTCGTTGGAACGACCTCCAAAGGCGAAACGATCAAAGTCGCCGTTACCGGCGACAAAGACCCCGGTTATGGGTCGACGTCGAAAATGATCTCGGAGGCCGCTGTCTGCCTTATCAATGATTGCGCCGAAAAACCGGGCGGGATCTGGACGACAGCGCCGGCGATGGGCCATGCCCTGATTGACCGCCTCCGCGCACATGCCGGAATGACATTTGAGTTCGAGGCGTAGTCTGTTATTGCCGCCTGTCTTCGCCTCAAGCAAAGCAAGCGGAATCGAAAAAATGACAATGCCTCCTGATCTCTCCGGCAAAATTGCCCTCATCACGGGCGCGTCGCGCGGCATTGGCCGCGCAGTGGCGCTCGGATTGGCCAAGGCCGGCGCGCATATCATCGCCCTTGCCCGTACGACCGGCGGGCTTGAAGAGCTGGATGATGAAATCAGATCCGCCGGTGGTACGTGCTCATTAATAAACGCCGATATTGTAGACGGCGACATTATCGAAAAATTGCCCGAAGCGTTGGGCGGCAGGTTCGACCAACTCGACATTCTCTTTGCCAATGCCGCCGCCCTCGGCGAGCTTGGCCCCTTGGTCGATGTCGACCCGAAAATCTGGAACCACGTTCTGACCCTGAACTTGACGGCAAACTGGCGGCTTATTCGCGCGCTCGATCCGCTCTTGAAAAAAAGCAGCGACGCGCGTTGTTTTTTCGTGACCTCGCGCGTTGGCGGGGAAGTGTCGCGTCCTTACTGGGGCCCATACGCGATATCAAAAGCCGCACTGGAATCGCTAGCGGAGACGTACGCCCTTGAGAATGAAAATACGCCGATCAGTGTCGCGATGGTCGATCCAGGGGCCATGCGTACTGCCATGCGCGCCTCCGCCATGCCCGGCGAAGACCCAAACACGTTGCCGCCGCCGGAAGATATTGTTCCGATGATTTACGATGCGCTTGCCTCGCCGCCCGTACCTTTCAAGCGCTGGGTGTTTCGCGACTGGTCCGCCTAGTGATGCTTCTTTCGATCCGCATAGGGATTGTCAGGCGACTTAAGGATCAGCCGTATCGGAACGGCCCTGATATCAAATGCGTCGCGAAGGCTGTTCACTAAATAGCGCTTATACGCCGCGGGAACGTCTTGAGCGAGATTACAATGGGCGACGAAAGTTGGCGGGCGGGTTTTTGTCTGGGAAATATATTTGAATTTGAGGCGCCGCCCTGCGATTGCCGGCGGCGTGTGGCGGCGCACCGCCTCTTGCAGCCAATCGTTCAGGTCCGGCGTTTTTACCCGCGCGTTCCAGTCCACATAGACTTTTACAATGGCGGGCATGAGCTTTTTAACGCCGGCGCCACTGAGAGCGGAAATCGTTACAATGGGTGCGCCGGGCGCCTGAGGCAACAGCCTGTCCGCCCGTTCCTGTAGGGATTCAAAGACGGCTTTTTTGTCGTCAACAAGATCCCATTTGTTCACAGCGATAACCAGTGCGCGCCCTTCGCGCAGCGTTAAGTCCGCAATCTGAAGGTCTTGTTTCTCAAATGGCGTTTCGGCGTCCAGCAACAGCACCACAACTTCCGCGAAGCGAATGGCGCGCAATGCGTCGCTTACCGAGAGCTTTTCAAGTTTTGAGTGAACTTTCGCTTTACGGCGCATTCCAGCCGTGTCGAACAACTTCACGGGCCAGTCGCGCTCGGGGCCTTGCCAGCGCCATTCAACGCCAATCGAATCCCGAGTGATGCCGGCTTCAGGGCCGGTTAATAATCGGTCTTCGCCAATCAAATGATTCACGAGGGTCGACTTGCCCGCATTCGGACGCCCGACAATCGCGACGCGTAAAGGTTTTAACGGATTGTCCCAGTCGGCTTCTTCATCAGTTTCAGATGATGCGTCAGCGATGGAAGGGTCCGCAAAATACGGTTCCAGCGCGGCGAAAAGATCGCCCATGCCTTCGCCATGTTCAGCGCTCACGGGAATTGGATCGC
>CAMYNO010000268.1 GCA_947259815.1 uncultured Parvularculaceae bacterium | reverse complement strand
TGAGTCATTAGCGCGGAGCTCTTTTTTCTGCTGCTACAGGTAGTTGAGCGCAAAGCCTAACTTAACTTTGACGACGTCGCCCATCTGGCCGAGATTTTCGACCCGTTCGAGAAGAATAACTTCCATCGGTCTTACTCCGAAACGTAGGGAAGAAGGGCGAGATAACGCGCCCGCTTGATTGCACGGGCAAGCTCGCGCTGTTTTTTCTGCGATACGGCGGAAATGCGCGAAGGCACGATTTTGCCGCGTTCAGAAACATAGCGTTGCAGGAGCTTTGGATCCTTGTAGTCGATTGTCGGCGAATTATCGCTCGAAAACGGACAGGATTTGCGGCGTCGGAAAAATGGTTTTGCCATGATTTTGTTTCCTGTTCCTAACGGCGCTTGTCGCGGTCGTTGCGGTCATTACGATCGCTGCGGTCGCGGCGGCTCATGACCGGCGACGGTTCGGCGTTATGCTCTTCGACCTTGATGGTCAGCGCGCGCAGAACGTCGTCATTGATTTTTTCCTGGCGCTCAAGTTCGTGCACAGCGGCCGGCGGTCCATCAATGTTGAAAAGGCTGTAATGGCCTTTGCGGTTCTTGTTGATTTTGTATTGCAGATTGCGAAGTCCCCAATATTCGGACTTCTCGATCTTGCCGCCATTGTCGGTAACGATCTTGGCGAGGGTTTCGGTCAGGCCTTCAACCTGCGCAGGGGAAATATCCTGACGTGCAATGAAGACATGCTCGTAATACGGCATGAAGCCAGCTCCTTTTAGGCGACGGAGACCGGCGGAAGCTGCTGGGGCTTGCTGCTGGCCTTCGGCTCGACAGGCAAAGGGACCATCCCTTAAACCGGCTTTTACGCCGGCGCCCGCGACCGTCGCTCGCGAAGGCGCGGGAGATAGCGGACCGGCCCTTAAATGACAAGCCCCGGCTTGCCCTTGATCCGGGCGATGGTTAATCCCGGCGGAAAATGGAGATCGAATATGGCGAAGGCGTTTATCTTTCCGGGACAGGGCAGTCAGGCGGTCGGCATGGGCGTCGCGCTCGCCGAAGCGTTTCCGGCGGCGCGGGAAGTTTTTGCAGAGGTCGACGATGCGCTCGGCCAGAAGCTCTCGCTCTTGATGCGCGACGGCCCGATGGAAGAGTTGACCCTCACCGCCAATACCCAGCCGGCGCTCATGGCTCATTCCATCGCGGCGATGCGCGTCCTTCAGAACGAGGCGGGCGTTGACATTGCGCAGGCCAAATTCGTCGCCGGCCACTCACTTGGCGAATATTCCGCCCTGTGCGCCGCCGGCGCCATCAGCCTTTCGGACACTGCGAAGCTCTTGCGTATTCGCGGCGAGGCGATGCAGGCGGCTGTTCCCGTCGGCGAGGGCGCCATGGCGGCGCTGATCGGCGTCGATCTCGACGGCGCGCAAAAGGCGATTGACGCAGTTGAAGGCGGCGTATGTGAAATCGCCAATGACAACGCGCCAGGGCAGGTTGTTATCTCCGGCGACAAGGCGCGGGTCGAAGCGGTCTGCGCCGGGGCAAAAGCGTTCGGCGCGAAGATGGCGAAATTGCTGCCGGTCTCGGCGCCGTTTCATTCTTCCCTGATGGCGCCGGCGGCGGAACGCATGGCCGAAGCGCTCGGGCGTGCCGACATCAAGGCGCCGGCGACGACCCTGATCGCCAATGTGACGGCGGATGCGGTTTCGGGCCCCGATGAAATTCGCGCGTTGCTCGTCAAACAAGTCACGGGACGCGTTCGCTGGACGGAGAGCGTTACGAAGATGGCGGGCGAAGGCTGCGATACATTCGTTGAAGTCGGCTCCGGCAAGGTCTTGAGCGGCCTCGTCAAGCGGATTGCGAAAGGCGCGACCACCATCAATGTCGGCGAACCGGCGGATGTCGAAGCTTTCGCTGGCTGACTTTTGTGACAGTATCGGTCGGCGACATACTCAAGGCGTTTGGAAAACAGGCGCATTATTGCCGCCAGCGCGGGGCGGATTTTACCGCCTCGATCATTGACGGCGCAGCGCTCGATCTCGAACTTGGCGGCCCGTTTACCGCGCTCCTTGATGGTTTTTCCGAAGACCCCGGCAAGGCTGGCCTAGCATTGCGGATCGCCGGCGCGGTCCACTATCTCGCCATTAAGGGCAGGGCCGGGCCGCTGCAGCAGTGCTATGCGGCCCCGCAAGCGCTTGAGGCGGCTGAGATTCGCGGCGCCCTCGCGGCGCTAGTGAACAGCCATGAGCCGGTTTTCCGCGCCTATATTGCAAGGCCGCCACAAACCAATGAAATCAACAGGCTGGCCGTATTAGTTCCGGCGTTTTCAGAGATTGCTAAGGTGACCGGCCTGCCGCTTGAACTATATGAGCCGGGGACCAGCGGCGGCTTGCTGCTTCGCCCTGACATATGCTCCATCGATTACGGGGCGTTCACGTGGGGCGGCGGCCGGGTACAGGTAACTAGCGAATGGCGGGGCGCGGCGCCGGATCTGGCGGCGCGAATTGAGGTCCGCGGGCGTTATGGCTGCGATCGAGACCCAATCGATTATTCCGACCCAGAACAACTGGATATCGCGCACTCCTACTTCTGGCCTGAACATTCAGAGCGGCGAAAATCCTTCGATGCCGCCGTCGCCGCCACACGCTCTGTACGCGCCAGGGTTGATCGAGCCGATGCCGTCGATTGGATCGCTTCACGCGACATCCCCAAGCCGGGCGTTGCCTCGGTCGTCTTTACGTCCGTATTCGCGGTGTATCTGGACGATGCACAAACATCGACGTTGCACCGCACGATTGCGGCGTTCGGTGAGCGCGCAAGCGACGCCGCACCATTCGCTTTCGTACAGTTCGAACCCGAAGAAGTTCTCGACTTCATTCGGTTCAATGTCGATGTCACAATCTGGCCGGGCGGGGTTCGCCGGCGCATCGCGACGGCCCACGCCCACGGCCAATGGGTTGAACCGGCGGGCGATTAACGCCATCTAGTCGCGCTGA
>CAMYNO010000267.1 GCA_947259815.1 uncultured Parvularculaceae bacterium | reverse complement strand
GCCGGGTCGATAAAATAGGTAACCGGCATCGAGACCTTTTCCCCCGGCTGGAGCGTCTGTTCCGGAAAATCGAGTGTTTCTGCTTCACGGAACAGACGCTCCAGCCGGGGGAAAAGGTCTCGATGCCGGTTACCTATTTTATCGACCCGGCGCTGGCTGATGACCGCAATCTGGCCGAAGTGGAGACCATAACCCTCTCCTACACGTTTTTCGCCTGGGACGACGCTCCGGACCCCGCAAATTCGGTAGGCGGCGCGCCATAGAGAGCGGCCTCCTGCGGCCCTATGGCGCGGCGCCGGAAGGCTCCCGCGCTTGGATTTTTGCCTGCGGGCGCAGTATAGCTTTCGACAAATTCGAGGAATTTCTGAAGAGGGGCTCGTCCATGGCCGGCGCTGAAGTCAAACACGATTTTCACCTCGTCAATCCGTCGCCCTGGCCGCTTGTCGGTTCGATTGCGGCGGCGGTGATGATGATAGGTGCGGTGACCTGGATGAAATCAGGCGCGACGGAAGCCGGATTTGTCCTTGGGCCGCCAAGTTCGCCGTTCCTTGCGATCAAAGGCAACTGGTTGTTCCTGGTTGGATTTGCTGGCGTTCTGATTACCTTTGTCGGCTGGTGGCGCGACGTCATCAAGGAGAGCCTGACCGGCGAAAATACGGCGATGGTTGTGCGCCTCGGTCTTCGCTACGGCATGGTGCTGTTCATCGCTTCCGAGGTCATGTTCTTTGCAGCATGGTTCTGGGCGTTTTTCGGCGCTGCGCTGTTTCCCGGCGCCGGCGACCCGGTATTGCTTGCCGACGGTTCGCAAATGTTGAATCCGGCGGGCGATCCCGCTTTTATCGGCAATGACGGTCGCGGCCATGCGACCGGCAATGTCTGGCCGCCTGTGGGCGTTGAGCCGCTCGATCCATGGGCCTTGCCGCTTATCAACACGCTTGTTTTGCTGCTCTCCGGTACGACGGTGACCTGGGCGCACCACGCTGTTCTGCACAATGATCAAAAAGGTCTGGTGCAAGGGCTCATCGTGACAATCGTACTCGGGCTTCTTTTCACATCATTGCAGGCTGTTGAATATTACGAAGCACTGGCTTTTGACATGTTCAAATTTTCCGGCGGCGGCATCTATGGTGCATCGTTCTTTATGGCGACCGGTTTTCACGGCATGCACGTTGTTATTGGCACGATCTTCCTGATCGTTTGCCTATTCCGGGCCCTAGCAGGACACTTCACCGCGGAACGCCATTTCGGCTTTGAAGCGGCCGCCTGGTACTGGCACTTTGTCGATGTTGTCTGGCTGTTCCTGTTCGCTTTCGTTTATGTTCTGGGAAATCAGGGTTTGCTCTCATAAGGGCGGTTTAACGGGAGGGCTCCTTTGCGCGCTCTCATTCTGAAATCTATCGTCATCGCGGGTGCAGCGGCGCTCGCCGGATGCCTTGTTGCGGAAACGCCTGTACTTGACGAAAATACTGGCAAGGCGACGCCGATATCCGCAGGCGAATACCGGATGTGTTCGTTCGATGCGGATGATGCGGAGGGCGATTGCGAGCGTATTTCTATCGCGATTGACAAAACCGGCCTTTACACATTGGCCAAGCCCGATGACGTGGACGATACCGCTCAATTGCGCTTCCGCCGTATTGGGCGCCGCGGCTATGCCGTGCAAGCCTATGAGGATGATGGCGCCATGTACTATTATGGACGAGGCGGCCGAAAGAGTATCTCGCTGACTTTGATGATGTGTGACGATTTATCGGAGAAAACGCGCGCAAAGCTGATAGAACGCGGCGATCTTGTGAGCGACGATGGCGATTATGGCGTATGCGAAGTAACGTCTGTTGCCGGATTGGAGACGGCCGCGCGGGACTATCATCGCGGGCGCGCCACGCCGTCAGATGAAGAAGTGTCGGTCGTCATTACACCGGTGGAAACGCATTGACTTACTATCCGCCAGTTTCGCCCTATGCCGCCGGCCTCGGCGGAAAATGTCCGCGCTGTGGGCAGGGCCGCCTGTTCGATGGATTCCTGGGGTTGCGTTCGTCTTGCGAGGCTTGCGGTCTGGATTATGCGAAAGCCGATTCGGGTGACGGTCCGGCGGTGTTCGTAATTTTCATTGTCGGATTTGTCGCGGTGGCGGCGGCGTTTATTCTTCGCTTTGTCTGGTATGCGCCCTTATGGCTCGCATTCGCCGTGAGCGCCGGGCTGGCTATCGGACTGATCCTCTTGCTCTTGCGACCACTCAAAGCAACGCTGATTGCGTTGCAGTATGCGAACAATGCCGCCGAAGGCCGGCTTGAAGAGTGATCGCAGGCCGCAAGTTTCACTTTCGCCCTGTACTGACGATTTGCGCCGGGCTTGCGCTTGTTGTGCTCCTCGCGCTCGGGAACTGGCAAGTCCAACGCCTTGACTGGAAACGTGAACTCATCGCTGGGGTCGAAGCGCGTATCAGCGCGTCGCCAATTCCATTTGAAGACGCAGTCCGCCGCGCAGAATCCGGCGCGGCGATGGATTATGCGCCGGTATATTTCGAAGGGACTATCGACCGACAATCGCGCGCGCTGGTTTTCGGGACGTTTGAAAGCGAGGTCGGCGCTTACGTATTTTCTCCGGCAACGGATGCCGCCGGGACAGCCATATATGTTAACGAGGGGTTCGTTCCGCAAAAAATCATCCCGGAGCTTGAGGCCCGCCAGACAAGCGAGCGCATTGTTGGCCTTTTGCGACAGGCGGAGGAATTGGCGACGCCGGCGTCGCTTTTCCGTCCGCGCGGGAAATCCGCAGACGGAACATGGTTCGTGCGCGACCCTGTTGCGTTTGGCGTTGACGCCGGCGTTCAGTCCTCCCCCTATTATATTGATCGGTATGCAGTCGACGGGCGCGAATGGCCAAAGGGCGGCACGACCCGTATCGACTTTCGCAATAAGCATCTGGAATATGCCCTTACCTGGTTCGGCCTCGCCGGCGCGCTAGTCGCCGTCTGGGTCGCCATGTCTTTGCAGCCGCGCGATTGAGCGCTAAGCTTCTCCGGGAAAAATTCGGAGGGGACCAGATATGTCGTTACAACCTTTGCTTGATGCGCCTTGGGTCATTCAGGTGCATGCCTTTGCCGCCATGGCGGCGTTCGCCCTCGGCATTGTGCAATTCACCGCACCGAAGGGAACGCTGCCGCATAAGACGCTGGGTTTTTTCTGGATACTGATTATGTCGGCGGTCGCGGTATCGAGCATATTCGTCCGGCCGGCGATTTTTCCGGGCTTGCCGATAACACAGTGGTTTTCGTTCATCCATCTGTTCACGGTATTGACGATATGGGGCGTCGTGCAGGGCTCATTCCTGTTGCTGCGTGGCGGGCCGGGCCTTAAAAATCATGCGCGCCCCTTTATGGGCATGTTCATTGGCGGGTTGATTATCGCGGGCGGTCTGGCGATTTTTCTTCCCGGCCGGATTATGAATCAGGTTGTTTTTGGCGGATAGTCTGTGTGCGGATTATCTTTCCGTCAGTTTGAATTCGATGCGCCGGTTCTGCGCCAGCGCCGATGCGGAGTAGCCGCCCACAATCGGGAAATCGGAGCCGAGACCGCTTGCAACCAGCCGGTTCGACGGAACGCCGCGGCCTTCCAGATACCGGGTAACTGATAATGCGCGCGCCGCCGACAGTCCCTTGTTGTCGATAAAGCGCGCCGCGCAGCCCGGCCCCAGCGGTGTTGAATCGGCATGGCCGTCAACGCGGATGATCCAGTTCTGGATCGCCTGCGTCTGTTCGTCGGTTTCGCGTCCGGCGATTTGCGCCTTGATGCGTCGGTCGATCTCCAAAATCGCACTTGCAACGCCGTTAAGGCTTTGCGAGGCGGCGGGCGAAAGAGCGGCCTGACACGAGCCGAACAATGCGTCGCCGCTGACAATCAAACGGTCGCCCTGCACGCTGACGCCGGGCAGGTCGGCGAGTGCGTTGCGCGCTTCCTCGAAGAAACGCGAGCGCACTTCCTGAAGTTCCTGCACCTTGCGGGCGAGGGCGGCGTTAAGGCGCTGCGACAGGTTTTCGATCTGAGCTTGTTGCTCAAGGTCTTTTGCCTCTGCAGCGTCGAGCGCTTCCTGAAGTGACGCGAGCTGTTTGCGCAAGGCGGCGATCTGGGCGTTCAGCGTTGCGATTTCGCTCTTTTGCTCGTCGCTCAGGGCTCTTTCCGCTTCAAGCTCTTCGGCTGATGCGGCGACCGCCGACTGGCTCGTGGCAAGGGCGGCGGCAAGCGCCGTCAACTCGTCGTTTTTCTCCTCGATAGTCGTTTCGAGGGAAAGAATCTGCGCGTTGAGGGAGTCGTTTTGCTGTTGCGCGAGGCCGAGTTGATCGTTGAGCGAATTGATCTGGGCAATGAGGCGGGTGAGTTCTGAATCCTTGTCGGCAAGTTCCTGTTTGACCGTATTCAACCGGTCGCCGAGATAGAATTGCGCGACCACGAAAATCGACAGGACGAACATCAAGACCAGCAGCAAAGTCGACAATCCGTCGACAAAGCCGGGCCAGATATTAGCCTCGGACCTGGTGCGCCGCCGCGCCATCGGCCTACTCCTCGCCGCCGACGCGAATAAGGGTGCGGTTCAGCGCGCGGATCTCGTCTTTCAGCTCCGCATTCTGTCCGGCGCTCGCCTTGATCTGGGTTTCGGTATTAGCCGCCAGCGCGGTTTCGAGGCTGGCAATCGCTTCGGTCAAATCGGCGACATCGCCCGCGGCGTATGACTTTCCGCCATTTGCGGGAGAGCGAATGGTCTCCGTCTGGCCGGCGAGCCAGTCTTCAAGGTCCGTATAGAAACGGTTCTGCGCCTGTCCGGCCTGCAAATCGAGAAAGCCGACGACGAGGCTTCCGCCAAGTCCGAAGAGGGAGGATGAAAACGCCGTGCCCATGCCGGAAAGCGGCTCTTTCAAATTCTCGATCAACTGCGCAACCGCGTCTTCCGCATTGCCGCCCGTCGTCGCCAGGCCGCTGATTGTCGCCGCGACCGCGTTCACGGTTTCAAGCAACCCCCAGAATGTGCCAAGCAGGCCGAGAAAGACCAGAAGGTTCATGATGTAGCGGCCCATCTCGCGCCCTTCATCCATCCGTGTACCGACGGAATCGAGCATCGAGCGGGTAGATTCAGGCGAGAAGCGTTCGCGGAAATTCGTGTCGGCGAGTAATTGTGACAGCGCGCTGATCAGCGCCGGCGGATTGCGCATACGCCGCGTCGTCGGGTCGACGCCGTCGCGGAACCCTTCGATCCAGCGCACCGCGCGGCTCACGGTTTCGGTGAGGTTGAAATGGTAAACGATCCCGAGGAACAGGACGAACAGGATCAGTCCGTTCAATGCGGTATTGGCGGCAAAAGCGTCCACCAGCAGGCTCGTCGGCTGCGGGCTGAACGGTGAGAGATAAAACACCACCGCCGCCACGAGCAGCAGAAAGATCAACATATTCAAGACGTAGCGGCCGGGCCGTGCAAACCGAACCGTTCTTTCTCGTGAACCCGCCATTCAAAGCCCCTTTACCCGTTTGCTGCGCCGCGGGCCGCGG
>CAMYNO010000266.1 GCA_947259815.1 uncultured Parvularculaceae bacterium | reverse complement strand
GTCTTCGCCTCCAGCCCCCAATAGACGTCTCCATTAAAGGCGAGCGCCGCCTGTTTCGCGCCCGGCGCCTTCGCGCTCACCTTCAGCGCCTGAAAGCGTTCGTAATTGGTCGCGGCGAGGGCGTCTGAAATTTTCATCAGCGACTTCAGCTTTGCCTTGGTCAGCTTGCGCGTCGTCTCGGATAGCGTCGCTGTTTCTTTCAACAGGGCGGGCTTGGTCGGCGCCGGCGCTTCGGGCGCCGGGTCGAAATTCAGATTCTTCGCAGGGGAAAGCAGAATAAGCATTAGGGGTCCGTTTATTGATCCTGAAGCATTTTACCGGGGTTCATGATGCCCTTGGGGTCGAGCGCATGTTTGATCGCGCGCATCATATCCAGCTCGACCGCCGGTTTGCGCTTTACCAGCGTGTCGCGCCGATGCCGCCCGACGCCATGCTCGGCGGAAATCGATCCGTCAAGCGATGCAATTACATCGTATACGGCGCTTTCTATGGCGCTGCGTTGCGGCGTAAGGACATCCGCCGGCGCCCCGGCGGGGCCGATAATGTCATAATGGACATTGCCGTCGCCCATATGTCCGAAGGCGACAATGCGTGCTTCCGGCGCGATCTTCATGACTTGCGGCGCGGCTTTTTCCAGAAATTCAGGAATATCGCTGGTGGCGACGGAGACATCGTGACGGGCGCCAAGTCCCTCGGCGTTAATGGCCTCTGACATGGAATGGCGCATATGCCATAGCGCTTCGCGCTGCGTTTCATTCTCTGCAATGACGGCGTCGTCGATCATCCCTTTTTCGTGGGCGTCCGCCAGCATGGTTTCAACGCAGTCGCGCAAGCGTCCCGTTTCGCTCGAAGAAAATTCCATCAGCACATAAAACGCATGCGGCGCGGCGAGGGGATCGCGGACGCCGGGAATATTTTTCGAG
Source organism: uncultured Parvularculaceae bacterium (assembly GCA_947259815.1). Taxonomy (GTDB): domain Bacteria; phylum Pseudomonadota; class Alphaproteobacteria; order Caulobacterales; family Parvularculaceae; genus Hyphococcus. The sequence continues at coordinate 6,976 of CAMYNO010000266.1, read as the reverse complement.
GTCAGTTCGACGCAAAGGCGGTTCATGAATTCAAAGCTCGTCGCGCCGCCGCCTGTCGCATCCTGCACATGAGCGAGCAGCGCGACGGCGTCGTTTGCGCTTTTCACCCCGGCAAACGCGGTGACTTTTTCCGCCGGCTGCGGATACAGCTTCAAGACGGCGGCGGTGACGATGCCGAGTGTTCCTTCGCCGCCGATAAAAAGGTGCTTTAAGTTATAGCCGGTATTGTCCTTGCGCAGTCGTTTCAGCCCATCCCAGATACGCCCGTCCGGCAACACGGCCTCCAGTCCCAGCACAAGATCGCGGCAATTGCCGTAGCGCAGGACGTTCACGCCGCCCGCATTGGTCGAAATGACGCCGCCAATCTGACACGAGCCTTCCGCCCCGATAGAAAGCGGAAACAGCCTTCCTGCATCGGCCGCGGCGGATTGCGCTTCGGCGAGGGTGAGTCCAGCTTCAAGCGTCATCGTATTATTCAAGGGCGAGACATCGCGGATCGCGCGCATGCGTTTCAGCGATATGAGGATTTCATTGCCGTTGGGGATCTGCCCGCCCACAAGCCCGGTGTTGCCGCCCTGCGGCGTGATGGCGATATTATTTTCCGCACAGATTTTGACGATGGCGCTGACTTCCGCCGTCGACGCCGGGGTAACGACCATCGCCGCCTCACCGGGCCAGCGTCCGCGCCATTCGGAAAGAAAAGGCGCCTGATCTCCGGCTGAGACCACGCCCTTTGCGCCGACAATATTGGCGATCGCGTCAAGCGCAGATTGCGGCGGCGGTGGACGGAGCGGATTTGCCATATTTCAACCCTCTAGGCGCCGGCCGGTCGTTTCGCAAGGCGCTGGAAAAGATTATGCCCAAGACAAAGCTTTGCCGCGCCTCTTTAAAATTGCTAGAGAACAATCAAGTTGGCGGCAAAGGCTATTGTGGGGAACCATGAAGAGAAAGATCGCAACGACTATTCGCAGCGCCATGCTGGCGCCGATGGCTTTATGCCTGGCGGCATGCGGCTCCGAGCCTGCCGAACTGAGTATTCCGCCACAAGACCCGAAAGAAGCGATTGCGGAGGCGCTCGCCAATCCTGACCGGCCGACGGAGGATGCTGCTGACGATCCACTGCGAAAGCCGGCGGAGGTTCTTGCCTTTACCGGCGTTGCGCCGGGCATGAAGATTTTCGAGATGGAAGCCGGCCATGGCTACTATACCGAGATCCTGGCGAATATTGTCGGGCCCGAAGGGGCCGTCATCATGCAGAACCCGCCGGCGTTCGATTCCTTTGCCGGCAAGCAGGTCGCAGAACGCTTAAGTAAAAATCGCCTGCCGAATGTCCGTCATGCACGCTGCAATTTTGATGAACTGAATGCTGACGACGCCTCGATGGATATCGTGACATGGTTTTTGGGCCCCCATGAACTCTATTTCATGCCCGCCGGCGTGGAAGATCTGGGGGACGAAAAAGGCGCCTATGCCGAAGCTTATCGTATCCTGAAGCCGGGCGGCTATTTCGTGGTGCTCGATCACGCAGCGAAACCGGGAACGCCGAAATCAAGCGGCGGCGACACCCACCGCATCGACCCGACGATTGTAAAGGCGCTCGCGGGCGGGGCCGGTTTTGAACTTGTCGGGCAGACCGGTCTGTTGCGCAATCTCGATGACAACTATGAGCTTGGCGTTTTCGATCCGGAAGTGCGGCGCAAAACTGATCGCTTTTTGCTGAAGTTTCGCAAGCCCGAATAACAAGTCTTCAATCCAAACCGGCATGAGCGACACTCACCGAATGCGGGCATTCGCAACTTATGTTATGATAGCGCCGAATTGGAGAGCCAACATTGTTGCTGCGACGCATCACTGAGCATGTCCTAAACCAGAACTGGACCGCCATCGGCATCGATTTTTTAATCGTTGTATTCGGCGTATTCATTGGTATTCAGGTTTCCAATTGGAATGAGGCGCGTCAGGCGCGAGCCGAGGAGTACATTTACCTTGAGCGATTACGCGACGATTTAGAGACGTCGATAGCCAGCAATGAATTCCAGATTGGCTTTATGCAGCGCCATGCCGATTACGCCCAGATAATCCTCGATCAGTTGGAGCAATGCGCCGTCGATGAAGACGCGCGCGACGCCTTTGCAAGCGGCTTGTTCCTCATTGGCAAATCACTGCCGCCCGTATTGGTGCGCGGTACGATTGACGAACTCAACGCCACAGGTCGCTTTCAATTGATCAGCAATGATGACTTGCGCGGGCAATTGACCCGTTTGCTGGAGAGTGTCGAGCGGGTAGATCGTATCTTCGATACGACGCTGGTGCGCGCTGGCCCGCATACGACTTATGTCGAAAGCCAGGTTGAGTTTCGTTTCGACGATCCCGTTGGCGGCGGAGAAGACATTCGCTGGGAAAATATTGAAATCAAACTGGACGAGCTGTGTACGGATCAACACTTTCGAAACGCCGTATCCGCTGCGCGCGTTTACACCAATGATATGATTTTCGGCGGTCGGGACATTCTGAACCGCCAGACCGTGATCGCAGAATTGATTGACAATGAACTTGATCAATAAGTGATGCGACTGCGACGCCCGAAGATTCTATCTGGCGGTTGCAGATATTGTTTTCTCGCCTTCAATACAACCGTTCGCGTTCGTCATTGATGACGATTTTGTGCATTTCTTCTTCGCTGATATCTAATTCCCCAGCGTCAACCATTGTTTCGGCGAGGCGCGGCAGTCCCTCCAAGCTAGGCCAGCATTCTGCTTCCCATAGCTTTGATCGGATCATGCATTTTGAACAATGAAAAAAAGCCTCTTCGACATTAACGACTATTGCGAAATCTGGGCTCTGGCCTTGGACTTTCATTGAGTCTCTTAAATCATCGTCGCGGACGATAAGCGCGTTGCCGTTGACGCGTAACGTTTCTGTTTTCCCGGGTATAATGAATATCAATCCGACTTTCGGATTCTGTAGAATATTTTCAATGGAATCGGCTCGACGATTTCCGGGCCTGTCCGGAATAGCGAGCGTGGTGTTATCGATAATCTTCACAAACCCTTGCGGATCGCCTTTTGGGGATACGTCGATATGTCCATTTGAGTCTGCTGTAGCCAAAACCATGAATGGCGCACGATTAATAAATACGCCGCAATGCTTGTCCAGCCGATCCAATGCTTTGCGCGTAACCAGTTCGCTGGGTTCTGGCATTATAGAGCGAAATTCCTCTCGCGATGTAATTACTTGGTTGAAGTTCATGTTTGGACCTTTCGCTTAAATGCGCGCCATTGGTGCTAAGCCCGCGGCGCGGCGGCGCGGGTTAGGCGATCGTTGATAGCCTCGCCAAGCCCTTCGTTTGGTATGGGCGCGGCGGCGATGCCGTGCAGTTCCATCTCCAGACAGGCTGCATCGAGTTTTCGCAAATGTGCGAACAAATTCGCCGCCGCCTCGCGCAGATTGCCTGTGGGGCTGAGGTTCAACGCATACCCCGCGCTGTCGCCGCGTGCGTCGCCAAAGCCCAGAAAGGCTTCATCCGGTTGGGCGTCTGGCGCATTAAGGCGCAGGCTTGCGCGCGGTGCGTAATGACTGGCGAGCATGCCCGGCGCGAGCAGTTTATCTGTATGCTGAAGGGTGATTAGCGGCGCGTCGACAACCGCCTCTATCGCCTCGCGCGCAATGCCGCCGGGACGAAGCAGGGTCGCGGCATCGTCGTCGATTTTCACGATTGTCGACTCAACCCCGACCTGACAGGGCCCGCCATCGATAATCATGTCCGGCGCGATGAGAAGCCCGCCGTTGCGAACGTGATCGGCTTCGGTCGGGCTGATCTCGCCGGAGCGATTTGCGCTTGGCGCCGCCAACGGTTTCCCGGCGGCGGCGATCAGGCGTTGCGCGATTTCGTGATTTGGCGCGCGTATGGCAAGCGTATCAAGACCGGCGGATACAAGCAGCGAAACCTTTGCGTCTGTGCGCCGCGGCAGGACAAGCGTAAGCGGTCCCGGCCAGAACGCATCCATCAGCTTTTGCGCGAGCGGCGAAACTTCAACGAACCGGGACGCCATCTTAGCGCCTGTTACGTGAATAATCAGCGGATTGAATTGCGGCCGGCCTTTCGCCTCAAAAATTCTGGCGACGGCGTCGTCATTGGTCGCGTCCGCCGCCAAACCATAGACTGTTTCGGTCGGCACGGCCACGAGGCCGCCCGTAGAAATAGCGTCCGCAGCTTGCTCTATCACTTTGTCAGGCGCGGTCCGCATCAGGAATGTTCACGAGGTGTCATAGGAACGTCATACTCTTTTCGACGCCCCTTTGGCGACAAGTAGATTCATGTTTTAATCGGATTGCGTTCAGGGCAAGCGCAATTGGCTGAATCGAATATTTGCTGACGGGGGCGATTATGAGATTGGTTGCGATAGCAGCTTTATTTCTTTCTGCGGGATGCGCGTCAAATATAAGTTATTGGACGACGCCGTCGCTTGGGAAAACCAGCGTAGCGAGCGTTTCCGATCCTTATGCGCTTCGCTGCATCAAAAAGGTTGAAAAGGCCAAGCCTGAAAAAATAGACGCAGACCTGCGTGAACCGGACGAAAGCGACGTGGTCGAGCTTGATCGGGTCAACTTGCTTCCCGAAACTGATCGCGGTGACGTCGATACGGTGTCCGCCCTTGCCCATGCGGCGCTGCTCATGGAAATTTCCTACTGCGCGACGGAAGAAGACAGCGTTACGAAAAAGCGCAAGGACGCGGCGCTCGACTACCGCGATCTTGGATATGACGCCGCTTATTTTCATCCGCGCTATTATTTGATTTTGCACGATCCCAACCTTTTTCTTCTCGGCCGTCCGGGCTCCAATGAAGTAACCGTCGTATTCACCGGAACGGAAGTCGGGTTTAATCCCTTCGATCTCATTCAGGATCTTCGCACCGGCGTGAGCTACAAAGGCCGCAAGGATGGAAAGCCCTATGTGCCGCGCGGGCATGGCGGCTTTCGCTCAAGCTTTCGCAATGTCATCCGGAAGGATTTCTTTGATGATGCCTACAGCATTGCCGAGCTTGCCGATCACTGCGCGGAGCAGGAATTCAAACAGCCAGATGTCGCTTTTGACAATGGCCCGCGCGTCAGTCTCGCCAATTTCATCTGCCGCAACAAAATTCGCAGTGGCGACGCTAATGAAAAGATAAAGGTGACCGTAATCGGTCATAGCCTCGGCGCCGGCATTGCGCAGATGTCTCTCGGCGCCTTTGAGGGGCTTACCTGGCGGCGCGAGGACGGTCTGCCGCCACAGATCAATCCGCCAGCGGATGATTGGCCGTTTGAAGTCAAGACCGCCTATCTTTTCGCCCCGCCGCTCGCTCTTTATGCGCGCGATGCGGAAAGCTGCGAGGAGTTCAAGGATCAAAATCCGATCAAGACTTACGCGTCCTATGCGCTCGGCGAAGATCGGGTCTACACTATCATTCGCGATGGCGACATGGTGCCGGCGATCTGGAATCCGCTGAAGCGATCCTTCCATTGCGTGGAGGGTGAGCATTTCGGCACCTATGTTCGTATTCCGCGCGGCGCCGGCATAGCCTTCATCGAGAAGGACGTTGACTGGACCAACGCCGAGCCGCATCGCCCGCGAAATTATCGCGACGCCATCGACAAAGCGCTGGGGGCGTTACAAAAAGATGCAGACAAAAGCGAAGATGCGACGCCAAGCGTTTTTGAACTGAACTATTAGGCGACGTCGATATCAGGGCGCGCGGGTCAGCTCGACGATCCAGGCGCAGCGCCCGTAAAAGACGCCGCCGACAAGCCGGCCCCGGCTGTCGATGGAGCCTTCGAATACGTGCCCGCGGCCATTGCTGAAATAATAATCGGCGTTGAAGAAACCGTCATGGGTGATGATCCCCTTCACGGTCTGCCGCCCCCGGTCCCACGCCCTTAAGGCGCCGTTGCGGATCTCGATGCGATAAAGCGGAATTAGCGGGCAGGCGGAATCGGATAGATCATCGGCGAGGATGGCGCCGCCTTGATAGACGCCGTCATAGGCATAAGAGACAAGCGGCGCAGAGCCTGCACTCGTGGTTGCGAACCACAATAATGCGGTTGCCGTAAAAAACTTCCCCCAAGCCGGCATGGATAGTCTCCTGGCGTGTTCTCCCGCCAGAAGACGTGCAAAAAACGCGCCGACGCGCTGTATTGCGCCCTGTTAATGATGGCGCGGCGCGTTCATAAAGGCACGCGAGCAAGAGGAATTTTCGCATGACTTACGCCACGCCGATTCGCGATATGCGCTTCATACTGGATCACGCAGCCGGTTTTGGCGCGCTTGAGAAATCGGGCGCCTTTCCCGACCTTTCAACCGATATCGTCTCGGCGGTAATGGACGAGATGGGCAAGTTCTGTGATCAGGTCGTTGCACCGCTGAACGAGGCGAGCGACCAAGACGGCGCGCGGCTTGAAAACGGCGTGGTCAGAACCACGCCGGGTTTTGCGCAAGCCTACGCACAGTATGTGGAAGGCGGCTGGAACTCGCTTGCGTTTCCCGAGCAATGGGGCGGGCAGGGCCTGCCGGCGACGCTCGCGAATGCGCTTGTGGACGGTCTTAACGGCGCCTGCATGTCGTTCGCCATCGGCACGACGCTGACGACCGGCGCGGTCAAGGCGATCATGCATGCGGGCACGGACGCGCAAAAGCAGATTTATCTCGAAAAGATGGTTTCCGGCGCCTGGACCGGCACCATGAACCTGACAGAGCCCCAGGCCGGCTCCGATCTGTCCGCCATCCGCACGAAAGCTGAGCCGGTCGGCGATGGCCGCTATAAGATCAGTGGCCAGAAGATATTCATTACCTATGGCGATCACGAGATGACCGATAATATCATTCATCTCGTACTGGCCCGCCTGCCGGATGCGCCGGAAGGAACCGCCGGCATTTCCATGTTCATCGTTCCAAAAGTGCATGTGAACGACGACGGGTCGCTTGGCGCGCGCAACGACG
>CAMYNO010000265.1 GCA_947259815.1 uncultured Parvularculaceae bacterium | reverse complement strand
CATCCGGTATGGCCGCCGCCTTGTCCGGTGAAAAGATCGGCGAGGTCTATGCAACGCCGGATACGATTGAAGTCAGGATAGGCCGTGAGTTTCCTGCCTTTGACACAGATTTCTCCGGTGAGCTTGACCATTATGAATTCAGCAAATGGCTTAATCCGTTAATTGACCTGCGCCTGAAATATGATGAAGCGACAGCGGAACGCGACGCTAAGGATGCCTTCATCGATGCGTCATTCAAGTCGGCCGACAAAAACTCCAATGGAGAGGTCGGACAGGATGAACTGGCGAAGTTTTTTGGCGCCGATATCGATTAAATTTATCGCTCGGCCGCATCACGAAGTGCGCCAGCTAGCGCAGCCTTGATGCGTCGCGTGACCGCAGCGCATGCTCACCCGATGTCAAACGAAACCCCCTGCGCCAGGGGCAGGTCTCGTGAATAGTTCACTGTGTTTGTCGCCCGGCGCATATAGGCTTTCCACGCATCGGATCCGGATTCGCGCCCACCGCCGGTTTCCTTCTCGCCGCCAAAGGCGCCGCCAATTTCCGCGCCGGAGGTGCCGATATTGACGTTGGCGATACCGCAATCGGACCCTTTGGCGCTGAGAAAAAGCTCCGCCTCTCTTATGTCGGTTGTAAATATGCTGGAGGATAGCCCGGCGCTAACGGCGTTTTGTTTCTCAATCGCCTCATCAAGATCGCGATAGCGCATCACATACAAAATCGGCGCAAAGGTTTCCTGAATAACAACGCCGCACTGCTCGCCCATCTCCACTAAAGCCGGCGCAACATAATACGCATCCGGATGACCGGCGCCCACCCGTTCGCCGCCGAATACTTCGCCGCCGTCAGCCCGGGCGGCGTCAAGCGCCGCCAACATGGCCTCATACGCAGCCTTGTCGATAAGCGGGCCAACCAGATGATCGCCGTCAAGCGGATTTCCAATCGAAACGGATGAATAAGCGGCCTTCAGCCTTGGCAAGAACGTGTCATAGATACTGTCATGAACAAACAGGCGGCGCATGGTCGTGCAGCGTTGCCCGGCTGTCCCCATGGCGCTGAAGGCTACCGCGCGCAACGTCATTTCAAGATCGGCGGAGGGACAAACAATCGCCGCGTTATTACCGCCAAGTTCAAGAATCGCACGCGCGAAGCGCTGCGCCAGTCTCGGCCCTACTTCCCGCCCCATGCGCGTTGAGCCTGTGGCGGAGACAAGCGGTATGCGCGGGTGATCGACCAAGGCTTCGCCAATGGCGCGATCGCCGATCAGAAGCGTCAATAATCCTTCCGGCGCATCGCTTCCGAATTTCCGGGCGGCGCGGTCGAAAATCGCCTTACAGGCAAGCGCGGTCAGCGGCGTTTTTTCCGAAGGTTTCCATACGACGCTGTTGCCACAAACAAAGGCAAGCGACGCGTTCCACGCCCAGACGGCGACGGGAAAGTTGAAGGCGGAGATAACGCCGGTAACGCCCAGCGGATGCCAGCTTTCCATCATGCGATGACCGGGCCGCTCGCTCGCAATCGTCAATCCGTAAAGCTGACGCGAAAGGCCGACAGCAAAGTCACAGATATCGATCATCTCCTGCACTTCGCCGAGCCCCTCGGAAGGGATCTTGCCGGCCTCAATCGTGACGAGCTTACCCAGATCCTCTTTCGCGGCTCTCAATTCCTCACCAAGCAGACGCACGAGTTCGCCGCGCCGCGGCGCCGGCAGGTCGCGCCACACCGAAAAAGCCACATGCGCTTTTTCGATTTGCGCTTGCGCCAAGGGCGGCTCGATAACCGGAACATCGGCGATGCGCTCCCCGGTAAGTGGAGAGTGGACCGGCATCCCGCCGCCGGTCCAGAATTCTCGACCGACGCCTAAACGCTCAAGTAATTGCCCGGTTTGTTCCGCCAAAGTCATCCGTGTCATCCTGCCAACGAGGCGTGGGTTTTCGGAGTTTTTTGTCCTGCCGTAAAGGGCCGCCCCCACCGGCTCTTTGCCGGAAAACCAAGGCGCCAATTGAACTACCCTGAAGGAGACGCCCCGTAATCATTAACGAGGCGGCAATCGGGGAAATATTGTCTCTTCTTACCTAAGATGTAACCATATCCGCACACCATCACCGGCCGACAAGGCCGAGGGCCAATAAGGCTGAAGGGAAGACCGATGCGGTATCTTCTGGACGATTTGCTGGACGACATCCGGAGCGATGAACAAGGGCCGCAGATCGCCGCATTTTTTGACTACGACAAGACCGTCATCGCCGGCTATTCCGTACAGGCGTTTTTTACCGAACAAATTCGCAGCGGCCGCATGTCGCCGGCGGACTTTCGCACCCAGGCGGCGGCGGCTCTGAAATATGCCCGCAAGGAGATCGGGTTTTCAGACTTTGTCGCCGCGTCAGCGCGATCATTGCGCGGCCAGGCGGAATATTCGCTCGAGGAATTCGGCGAGCGCGTTTACAAGCGCAAGACGGCTGCGGCGATCTATCCCGAAGCGCGCGCGCTCATCAACGCGCATAAGGAAATGGGCCATGAGGTCGTTATCGTTTCCTCAGCAACGAGATACCAGATTGCGCCGGCCGCGCGCGAACTCGACATAGATCATGTTCTGTGTACAGACCTTGAAATCGACAATGGCGTCTTCACCGGAGACGTGATCCGTCCTGCCTGCTTCGGCGACGGAAAACGCATTGCCGCGGAGAAATATAGCGCCGGTAATTCCGCGATAATGGCCGACAGCTATTTTTACTCGGACAGCGATGACGACCTTCCGCTGTTCGAGTCGGTCGGAAAGCCCTGCGCCGTCAACGCAAACGACAAACTAAGGTCCGTTGCGCGGCAGCGGCAATGGCCAATTTGCGACTTTAAAAATCGCAGTCGCCCGTCGCTGGAACAGATTGCGCGGACCGCATCCATTTATGCCTCACTCCCGGCGACGTTGATGGCGACAACCCCGATATGGGCGCTCGCCGGCGACAAGCGCGCTGCTTTAAACGCCGCCACGTCGATCTGGAGCGAAGTCGCCGCCGCCCTCGCCGGGCTGGAATTCGATGTCAAAGGCGAGGAACATTTGTGGTCGCACAGACCGGCGGTGTTTATTTTCAACCACCAAAGCTCCATCGACCCGCTTATTCTGGCGCGCCTCATCCGTCGGGATTTCACGGGCATCGGAAAAAAAGAAATCCAGCATTTCCCGATCATCGGCCCGGCAATGAAATACGCCGATGTCGTTTTCATCGATCGCAGCTCAACGGAAAAAGCGATCCGCGCGATTAAGCCGGTGATCAGCGCCATTCAGGATGAAAAACTCTCCGTATGCCTCGCGCCGGAAGGAACGCGAAGCGCCGGCACAAAGCTTGGCCCGTTCAAGAAAGGCGCATTTCACATCGCGATGCAGGCGGGCGTCCCCATCGTGCCGATTGTCATCCACAATGCGCGCGACTCTCTGCCGAAGGGCCGGCATATCGCCAGACCAGCGAAAATCGACGTCACTGTTTTGCCGCCGATCGACACCGGCAAATGGACGACAAAGAACCTCTCCAAACGTATTGATGCAGTGCGGCAAAAGTTTCTGAAAACGCTCGGTCAGGAAGAAGATCAGGACTGAACAGCCTTTGCCATCGCCGCGCCACCGCGTTAGAGTGCCTTTTTTATACGTTCTGGAGGCTGAATGAATCTGCGCGCAGCCGTACTTGGCGCCGGGTCGTGGGGAACGACAGTCGCTTCTATAATGAGCGCCAATACGCCGACGGTTATCTGGGCGCGCGACCCCGCGACCGCAGACGACATCAACACCAATAAAGCAAACGGCCGTTACCTGCCGGGCCTGACGCTTCACCCGGCGCTGGAGGCGACAAGCGATCTCGCAAGTGCGGTCCGCAACGCAGACCTGCTTGTTATGGGCGTGCCGTCAAAGGCCATGCGCAGCACGCTGGATGCCGCGCGTGCGCATTGCCGGGCGTGGGTTCCCGTCATCAGCCTGGCAAAAGGGTTCGAGCCGAAAACACGATACCGGATGACGCAGGTCATCGAAGAGGTGATGCCCGGTCATCCGCCCGGCGTCCTCACGGGACCGAATCTTGCGCGGGAGATCGTGCAGGGGTTTGCCGCCGCAAGCGTCCTTGCCATGGACGATGAAGTCATTGTCCGTAAGCTGAAGCCATTGTTTCAATCCAATTTGTTTCGCGTTTACACCAATACCGACATGGTCGGCGCAGAGCTTGGCGGCGCACTGAAGAATGTCATCGCTATTGCGGCGGGCATGGGCGACGGCGCCGGCGCCGGCGAAAATACGCGGTCGGCGGTTATTACCCGCGGCCTTGCGGAAATTTCCCGCCTTGGCGTTGCGATGGGGGGCGAACCCGCAACCTTCGCCGGGCTTGCCGGCCTCGGCGATTTGATGGCGACATGTACGTCAAGCTTAAGCCGCAACCACCATGTGGGCGAGCAACTCGGCAAGGGCCGCACGGTCGATCAGATTATTGACGATATGAATCAGGTCGCGGAAGGCATTAACTCCAGCAAGATCGTTATGGAACTCGCCGATGAATATGGCGTCGAAATGCCGATCGCGCACGAAGTCTACAAAGTTTGTCACGAGGGATCGTCGGCGCGCCGCGCCTTTCGCGGCCTGTTGCGCAGTGAAGCCGGTTCGGAAGCGGAGCCGGGTTAAAACGCTGTGGACGAAAGCATTTCCCTTAACGGTATCGACATCATCGGCGATGAGGCTGCGCCGCAAGAAGGCGTTCGCCGGCTTTACCTGTTCTATGCCGCGACCCAAACCGAACGGCGCGTTTTAAACGCCTATCAAGAACGCCTGCGCCAAAGCGGCGAGCCATTTTCCGTTGGCTGGATCAGCGACACGGCAGAACGCGACGGCGTCCGCCATGATGGGCTTGCCGAACATCTTCGTAATGACGAGGAGATCACCGTAATCCCCGTCGGCCTTGCCTGGAAACCGAAATCGGACCGCCAGCAGTCATGGCGGGCAATCATGGGATGGACCCATCTTACCGGCAGCGACTTTCGTCAACAGCGAATATTGAAGAGTCGGCCAGCGCGGTGCGCAATCGTAATTGGTGAATCCGCGCCCCTAGATGCACTGCAAGCGCGATATGCGCGGCATGTTTCGCACGGCAATGACGAAAGCCGTAGCGATGAAAGCGGGCTCGCCGATTACATCGCATTACAGGCGGCGCTGACCATCGAACGCGACGCCCGCAGCGCAACGGGCGAGACAATCAAATATCCGAAATTTGTGACCCGCGCGCTTTGGGGGCGACAATCGTTTCAGGCGCAGCTCGATAAAATTTCAACGGAAACCGGCAGGCCGATTGCCGAGATCCGCGAGGAAGCGCAAAAATGTTTAAAAGAACTCGTTCCCAATACGCGGGCGCCGCATATCAGCGCCGCATGGGCGATTTCCCGCGCTGTCTGCCGACTTGGGTATGAAGACAAGCTGATCTACGACAAGGCTAAAATTGCAGAGATACGGCAGATGGCGCTGACGCGGCCGGTCGCGTTGTTGTTCACCCACAAAACACACATTGACGGCGTCGCCATGATCGTAGCGACGCGGGATGAGTCCTTTCCGCTCGTGCATATGATCGGCGGCGAAAACATGGCCTTTGCCGGCGTCGGTTATCTTATGCGCCGCGCCGGAGCGGTATTCATCCGCAGAAAGATCGACAGCGCCGTTTATAAGGTCGTGATGCGTCAATACCTTTCCTATCTGATGGAGAAACGGTTCCCCGTTTGCTGGTCGCTGGAAGGGACGCGCTCTCGCAACGGCAAATTGATGCCGCCGCGCTTTGGCATATTGAAATAT
>CAMYNO010000264.1 GCA_947259815.1 uncultured Parvularculaceae bacterium | reverse complement strand
CGTTGCGGTGTGACAGCTGCGGTCAACCTTTATGACGTTATGTTACATACAGCGCAAAAAGCAAACGCCGCGCGGCTGCGCGGCGTTTGCCTGTTCGATTCCGAATTGGTTACCCTCAATGGTTTCATTGCCTTAGCCGGTTTTCTTCTTTCGAAGGAAGGACGGGATTTCGAGATCGGCATCCTCCTGCTCATCGAAAAGATCGCCGCGTACGCGTGGCGTCGGCTTCGGCGCTTCGGGCGGACGGTGCGATGTCGGCTCCCGCCGTTCTTCTCGCTGGCCGCCGCTGAAAGACTTGAGAATGTCCACAGCCGCTTCAATGGAATTCTTTCCTATGGCCTGGGCGCCCCGAAAAGGATTGGCGGCCGGTTTGGCCCCTTCCGTCCGGCGCAGCGCGGCCGCTTCGGGCGCCGCCTCGGATGCTGAATGCGAGCGATAAGGCGGCTTCGCGGCGAGATCGCCGGCTGCCCCTTCCGTCAACATGCGGCGAATACGTTCATGGACGTCACCGACCGGGTTCGCCGCGGCGGCGGCCGGGGCCAACGGCGTAGCAGCTGGCGTTGGCGACGATATCGGCGTGGCCGCCGGCGCCGGCGTTTTTTCCACCACAGCCGGCGCATCAGATGTCGCCGCGGGTTTCGACTCCATAGCCGTTTCGGGGATCTTTGTTTCCGCAGGCGCATTCACCACCAGCGGCTGGCGCCATGGTTTTGCGGTTGCGCCGGTATTGATGCGCACGGTCGGTCGATCTTCGCGCTCTTCAACGTCGATACCCGTTGCAACGACAGACACCCGCACCCGACCCTCAAGATCCTGGTTGAATGTCGATCCGACAATAATGTTGGCGTCAGGATCGACTTCGGCGCGAATGCGGTTTGCCGCCTCGTCCACTTCAAAGAGGGTCATATCCATCGAGCCGGTAATGTTGATGAGAACGCCGCGAGCGCCTTTCATCGACACTTCATCAAGCAACGGATTGGAGATGGCCGCTTCGGCGGCCTGAATGGCGCGCTTGTCACCCTCCGCTTCGCCGGTGCCCATCATCGCCTTGCCCATTTCGCTCATCACCGTGCGAACGTCGGCGAAGTCGAGATTAATCAGGCCCGGCATCACCATCAGATCGGTTATGCCGCGCACGCCGGAATGCAGCACCTGATCGGCCATGGCGAAAGCTTCATGGAATGTCGTGCGCTCATTCGCGATCGAGAACAGATTCTGGTTCGGAATGATCAGCAGCGTGTCGACGTGCTTTTGCAGTTCTTCGATGCCGGCGCTGGCGATACGCATGCGGCGCGCACCCTCGAAATGGAACGGCTTTGTGACAACGCCAACCGTCAGGATTTCACGCTCCTTGGCCGCCTTTGCAATCACCGGCCCGGCGCCAGTGCCGGTGCCGCCGCCCATGCCGGCGGTAACAAACAGCATATGAGCGTTGCCCACATGCTCCATAATTTCATCAATAGACTCTTCCGCAGCAGCCCGCCCGATATCGGGCACCGAACCGGCGCCGAGCCCTTGCGTCGTTTTCACGCCAAGCTGAATTTTTTTGTCGGCCTTGGAAAGCCCAACCGCCTGCGCGTCGGTATTCGCCACCACGAACTCGACGCCTTCCAACTGGCTTTCGATCATATTATTGACCGCGTTCCCGCCGGCGCCGCCGACGCCGATGACGCTGATGCGCGGTTTAAGTTCTGTCATTTCTGGCACGCTTAAGTTTAACGGCATTGGATGCTCCGGTTGGCATGGGGCTTTACTGTTCGCGGGGCCAAAATCATGGTTACCCTTAAATTAAAGATTCGTTCAGAACCCTTTCCAAATCGTTAACGGCGCGTTAACGACGAATTAAAATTTCGCGCGAAGCCAGCGCCCTGCACCGCCGAAAATTGCGCGCTTTTCAAACGCATGGCGTGATTGGCCGGCGCCGCCAAGAAAAAATTTTCTGGAAGACGAATTTGAGGCGGCGCGAAGAATTAATCCGGCGCAAACTGAAAAACCGGGCGCCGCGCCCGCTTCCGGCGCGCCGATGATCGACAGCGGACGGCCGATGCGCGTTTTCATGGCGAGCGTCTTTTCCGCGATCTCGCGCGCGCCGAGCAACAAACTGCCGCCGCCGGTGATAACGGCGCGTCGTAGGGTCTGACGCCCACGCTGATCGCTCGGCAAGCGTTCGGCGACAAGTTCAAATATTTCTTCCATACGCGGAATAATCACTTCGCAAAGATCCGCGCGGCTGGCGCGGCTGGGATCGGCGCCGTCGCCCAGTTGCGGGAAGTCGACAAAGCGATGTTCATCGCCGGGCCCGATCAACGCAGCGCCGTGAAGCGTTTTAATCCGCTCCGCATCGCTAAGCCGGGCGCCGAAAATCTGTGCAATATCGCGTGTGATGTGTCCGCCGCCAATGCCGACGCCGCCGCAATCGACCAGCGCGCCATCGTCATACACAGCATATCCGGTTGACGCCGCGCCGATATCGATAAGCACGACGCCAAGCTCTTTTTCATCTTCCAGCAAACAGCTTTCGGCCGCCGCCGCCGGCGCTGGCGAAAATTCAGTCGCCGAGAGCCCGCATCGCTCGGCCAGAGCGGCAAGGTTGTCGAGCGCGCTTTCGCGCACGGAAAGCCCAAGCAATTCCGCTGACAACAAAGCGCCGGCACAACCGACGGGATCGTCATAGACCGCCTCGCTATCGACGCGATAGGCTATCGGGCTCGCTGACAAGGCTACATATTCAGGCGGCGCCGCAAGCGCCGCCCCCTCGTTTCGTGCGTCGTCAACATCGTCCTCGGTAATAACCCCGTCTGCAATTTCCAGATCAACGCCAATCCGCCGGGCGCAGGCGAGCCGGCCCGGCACAGCAATATGGGCGGCGTTAATCTCGACCCCGGCCATGCGTTCGGCCGCCTCGACGGCGCGGCGCAGGCTCACTTCCAGATGGTCCATCGACCGGCCCGCCGATGCGCGCGGCGGCAATCCACAGCAGCCGACCCCGATGACTTCAGCGCCAAACTCATTGCCGCTTTCCGGGCCGCTTTCCGGCGTCAGGGCGGCAATGAAGCACGCGACTTTCGACGCACCGATATCAACGCCGGCAATAACGCGGTGGTCGCGTTTGCGGCGCAGCGGTTTCACATTGGACGCGTTTGAAAAACGCTCAACGCGCCTACTCATGCGCGGCGTCTCCTTTTTTAAGCGAGCGGCAGGGCGGTGATACGCCTTACCTGCGCGCCTTATTGAATTTGTTGTTCCCCGGCGGCGCCGCCAGCGGCTTCGCGATAAACAAGTCGCGCCGGATCACGAAGATCAACATATTCGAGTGGCCGGTCAAGCAATCCGTATGCGGCTTGTAACCGCGCCAGCGTCTTTACCGCGTCTTCAACATCCACTTCAGGAAACCTCACATCGGCGCCTGATTTCAATCGCAAATTCCATCGTCGCTCACCCACGCGCACAAGCGCAGCCGCCTCGCCCCAAAGTTCAGCGTCGCTGCGCAATGCTTTCAAAATGTCGGCTGCGCTTTCCGGGGCGCCAGCGCCGACAATGAGCGGCAGGTTTGAATACTCATAAACATCGACTTCGCTGATGATGGCGCCGGTCGGGTCAATCAGGTGCAATCGACCGGAGAGTTGCCAGACAGCGGCAGGTTCACGTTCGCGAACGGAAACATGGATCGTGTTAGGCCAAAGGCGTGTGATGGCGGCGGAACGAACCCATCCGAGATTTTCAACCCGCGCCCGCGCCGCATGAAGGTCGAAATGGGCGATCGACGCGCCGATGACCGGGCCAATGGCGCCGACAATTTCACTGTCGCCGGTCTTGTCATAACCGATCGCGGTTATGCGCCGGATATCAAGACCGACGCTGACCGACGCGTCGCGCATAACGGCGCCCACGCGTTCCCCCGCCAGACCAACATATCCGCCCGAGACCAGTGCGGCGGCGCCGATTGCGATTACGACAGTCAGTCCGGCGATCGACGCCACGGCGTAGCGCGATACAGACTCTCCCATCCGCTCCAACAAACCCGCCGAACGTCTTGGCTTTGCTCGCCTTTTTGAGGCTGACTTGCGCTTTACCTTTGGCATGATGCGTCCTCTACAATCCAGGCGCAAAGCTCCGGAAACGAAATACCAAGATGCGCCGCCTGCTCCGGCGCCAGCGAGGTCGCCGTTAGCCCCGGCTGTGTATTGACCTCAAGACAGAAAAGCTGCTCGCCCTCCGCTTGCGGATCATAACGGAAGTCGGCGCGGGACAAACCGCGACAGCCAAGAGCGTTATGGGCGAGAAGCGCCAGCTCAAGGCACCGCTCCGTGACTTCGCTCGACACGTCAGCGGGCAAAATATGGTTCGAACCGCCGGCCGCGTATTTCGCTTCATAATCATAGAACGCAAGCGCGGTTGTAATCTCGGTCAGGCAGAGCGCACGATCGCCCATCACAGCGACGGTAAGCTCCCGACCGGGAATAAACTTCTCGACCAGCACCTCGTCGCCAAGCGCCCAGTCGCCGCTCGTCAGTTCCGCCGGCGGTCGGTTATCGCCCTCACGGACGATAAAGACGCCAACGGAAGACCCCTGCGCATTCGGCTTAACGACATATGGCGCCGGCATCACCTCGCCGCCCGCCGCTTCAGCTCTGGTGACGATCTTTCCCATTGGCGAGGGAATGCCGCAATCTTCAAACACCGCCTTGGCCCGCTGCTTGTCCATGGCAAGGGCCGAGGCAAGGACGCCGGAATGGGTGTAGGGAATTTCAAGAATTTCAAGCAAGCCCTGCACGCAGCCATCCTCGCCCCACTGACCATGGAGAGCGTTAAACACAGCGTCGGGATTTGCTTCGTTTAATT
>CAMYNO010000263.1 GCA_947259815.1 uncultured Parvularculaceae bacterium | reverse complement strand
TGCGGGGCTGAAAGCGCAAGCCTGCCAAAATATAAGCAAGGCCATTCAAAACGCTTGCGCGGCGACCAATACGCCGCCGCGCATATTAATTTGCGGATCGCTTTATCTCGCCGGCGAAGTCCTGAGAGAAAATGGCTAAGCCGCGCTCTCTTTTAAAACGCCGTCAATCCACGCAGAGATTTGACCCTTTGGCTTTGCGCCAACAGCCGTTGCCGCAAGTTCACCTTCGTGAAAGATCATCAGCGTCGGTATTCCGCGCACGCCATATTTTCCAGGCACCTGCGGATTGTCGTCAATGTTTATCTTGGCGACCGTCAGCTTGCCGGCATATTCGCCAGCAATCTCTTCCAGCGCCGGGCCGATCTGTTTACACGGACCGCACCACTCAGCCCAGAAATCAACCAGCACGGGCTCGCCCGCACCAAGTACATCCGTTTCAAAACTTGCGTCGGTGACTTCTTTCGTTGCCATTGATGTCGCTCCTAAAACACATCGACTGTAAAACCGGTACGCGAAGATAGTGGCTTTGCGGACAAGTTCAACCCGGCGCCACCCAGCGTTCATAGGCATTATCGAGTAACGTCTTCGGGAGCGGCATCAAGCGGGCGTCGAAAGTCCATAGCAGCGCGCATTCAACCTGATGCTCCGGATAGATTTTCTCCATGAGCGCCCTGTATCCGGCCATCTGCGCGAGATAGGCAGGCGCTGTATCAGACACCTCCTTTGGCGGAGGCCGATTGGTCTTGTAGTCGATAATTTGCACAACGCCGTCGCTAACGAGCAAGCGGTCGATCTGGCCGGTTATGACGGCGCCCCCGACTTCGCCGGCAATACCGACCTCGGCTCGTGATCCGGGGCCAAAAGCTTTTGCAAATGCCGGATTGTCGAGTACGGAGAAAACTTCTTCGCGCCAGCGTTTGCGTTCACCATCGTCGATATCGCGCGCCAAGCGAGTAAGCAATCTGTCGGCCGCAGCGGGTCGCTTTTGCGGTTCTATTTCCGGCAATAACTCCAGCAAGCGGTGCAATATCCGTCCACGGAAGTATTTATCGATTTCCTTCGGCGAATGCGCCGCGCTCGAATGTGCAAACTGCTCACTCGCCGCCTCTTCCTCCTCCGCAAGCCGCGATGGCGACAATCGCGCTTGTGCAACTTCCTTGACCGCCGGGGCCGAAATCCATGCCGGTGGTTCTAAATCCGGCTGAATGTCTTTTATCTTTTCGCCTTTAACGTCGGCTGTCTGCTCGCAGGCGAGCCAACGACGAACTTCATCGGATTCTTCCCAGAATGCGGCTGCATCCGTTACAGCCCGCTCGCCCAATGCATCAAATGCATCCATGGCGAGAGAATGCCAGGATTTTTCTGCGGTCGGTTACGAGCGCGGGTCTTTTTCATTTCCGACGGCGGCTCCAGCTATATAGAGACGGTCGCGCGCGCGCGTCGCGGCGACATAAAAAAGCCGCCGATATTCGTCGAGGGTTTTCGCTTTCGCATGCGCCCTCGACGCAGCCGTCACTTCCGGCTCCCCCGTTTTAGCGCCAACGATAGCCATTAAACGACCGGTTCGCGAACCGGCCTTACCATCGCCAATCAATTCCATCGGAGCGCCCAGATCTTTAAAATTTGGGCGACGCGACGCATCAATAAGAAAGACTATGTTTGCTTCAAGGCCTTTCGCGCCATGCACCGTCATCACGCGTACGGCCCCGGAACCGCGTTCCATCTCGCGCTTGATCTCTGACGCGTTCTCCTGAAACCAGTCGATGAACCCCCGCGTCGAGCGCGGATGGTCGTGTTCATACGCAAGCGCCTGCCGCAGCATTTCGTCGATACCATCACGAGACGCTTTCGAAAGACGCACATTGAATAGACGCCGGCCTGTCGCGCTTACTTTTCCAGAGTCGGCCTCAAGAATATGCGTGAGAAACGCATAAGCGCCTTCCCTTAGGGCTATCTTTTTGGCAGCATTAATACAGGTGAATGCATTGTCCCATTTATCATGCGCGCTCGCGCGATGTCTTAACGACGACCACAAGCTCTCCTTCTCATCACGCTCATAAGCCAATGGAAATAGGTCATCATCGTCAACAAATCCGAATAGCGGACTTTTCAACGTTTCCGCGAGCGAAAGATCGTCGCGCGTCTGGACGCAAAATTTCATGAAAGAGAGCAGATCCTGAACCGCCGGATCCGACAGCAGTTTTAACCGATCCGCACCAGCGACAGGCACGCCTGCGATGGCAAGCGCCCGCAATACCGCATCGAACTCTCGTCCGCGACGCTGCACCAGAATTAAAACGTCATCCGGTTGGATTGGTCGCCCTAATGACGCAAGCGTCTCACCTGTGTTTAACCACCCCGCAATGGTGTCGGCGACGCGCCGACCAAGCCGCTCTACCGGATGATCGGGCTTGGGCGCATCAACCGGCGCATCCCAGGCGTTTCCTTTCTCTGTGTCCAACGCCGGCGCCAAAGGCCATATCTCAACAAGCCCCGCTTCGCCGACGCGGTTAACGAAATGAGTTGGAACACCGCTCTTGCCAAGGCCGGCGCTGGCCTCACGCGAGCCGAAAACCGCATCAACGAACGCAAGCACCGGCGCAGTTGTGCGAAACGACATCTGCATATCGATATTTTTGTAAGCCCCGCCTGCGCGTTCATGATAGGCGGCAAGCGCTTTTCCAAGGTCGGCTTCCTGCTCTTCGAAAACTTCTGCGTCCGCGCCCTGAAACGAATAGATTGATTGTTTAACGTCGCCGACGGAAAAAAATGTACGGTGAATATCGCGCGCGCCGTCACCGCTTAGATAGTCGCCTAACAATGCGCGAATAACATTCCATTGCTCCGGGCTTGTATCCTGAGATTCATCAACAAGGATGTGATCGATCCCATAATCAAGCTTATAGCGAACCCAGGCGGCGTCCTCATTTTGCAGAAGACGCATTGCGGAGATAATCAAGTCGTCAAAGTCCAAAGCGGCGCGCTTTGTTTTCACCGCTGCGTAACTATCCCGCAACAAAGAAACCAGCCGATGATAAGCGGCTGAGTCATAGAAAATCTGTTCCGCCCGCATTCGCGCGCGCAACCCGGCAAATTTCTCTTCCAGCTCAAGCAGGAAAGGCGACAGCCATGGATGTGCTTCGTTGGTTTTTTTGTCGCCATATTTTTGGCGCGGATCGCCGGTCGATTTCAAAAAGAGTTGTTCCAGCGCATCCCAGCGATCTTCATCATTCTCAGCAGAAAGAAACCTGCCTATCGGGATTGCGTTCAGTTTCTGTGCATTTTTTCCACCGGCAAGAAGGGCTTCATGCGCTGACGTCATTTTCTTTACATCAAGGGAATGCAAAAAAGCTTCGCGTCCAACGCCTTCGTCCTCATCCGGTCTAACATCAAGAACTGCCGCAAGTTCAGCTATTGCTCCATCGATACCGCCATAGCGGTCAGCCATGGCGCTGAATTCCAGGCCAGCCGCAACGCCGCGCGAAAGCAGCGTGCGAAGATTATCCTCTGTGAATTTTGCCGACAGGTGGGAAAGGCTGCTCTCAATTTCGTCGTTGTCCACCGCCGCACGGGCGATCTTGTCTATTGTCGCAGTTATGATATTTTGCGACTCCGCATCCTCAATGACGGAAAAGCCCGGCGTGATTCCCGCCTCCAGCGGAAAACGCCTCAACAACCCCTCACAAAAAGAATGGATCGTCTGGATACGCAGCCCACCCGGCGTCTCAAGCGCTTGCGCAAATAACCGGCGAATCTCTGCTAACGTTTCAACATCGCGTGGGAATTCTACCCCCTCAATTTCAGCGATGCGTAATTGAAGCGAATGATCATCCAGAAGCGCCCAGCCGCCAAGTGTCTCAAATAACCGCTCCGACATTTCTGCCGCCGCAGCCTTGGTAAATGTGATGCAAAGAATTTGCTGGGGATTTACGCGCTGCAAGAGCATACGAGTTACGCGTTCGATCAGAACCCGCGTCTTACCCGAGCCTGCATTCGCCATAACGAATGCAGAATTGCCTGGATCAGCGCCACGGCGCTGCCTGAGGCGAGCATCATCCCGGGCGCTCATTCATCGCCTCGTATGATCTGTAATTCTAAACGCCGTGCGAGATGATCGTAGTCGCTATAGTCACGCGTATATTGCGGGCGTGGCTGGGAGGGATACCGGGTCTCGGGATTGCGAAAGTGTTTCAATAATAATTTGAGACCTTCCTCAGCTTCATCAATTGCCGCGGCGCACGCGTCACCGGCAGCGCCGGTTTCATTGCTGGCG
>CAMYNO010000262.1 GCA_947259815.1 uncultured Parvularculaceae bacterium | reverse complement strand
GGAAGACAAGCTTGGCCAGCCAATGGCGAACCTCACCTACATCAATGATTGGGGCACGATAAATTTATTTGTTATGTCCGGCTTTCGAACGCGGACATTCCCCGGCGCGGATGGACGTTTACGGTTCGCGCTGCCCGTTGACACTGATGAGGAAATTATCACGCGGGATTGGGGTCGCGGTGCGATAGATCTCGCCGCGCGTTACTCACATTATATCGGAAACTGGGATTTCGGGGTCTCTATTTTCCGTGGCACTTCGCGCGAGCCGCGGTTTGCAATTGACGCAGCCAACCAGCGTATCCGGCCAGTTTACGACGTCATCACACAAGGGGGCGTCGACCTCCAATACACCATGGATTCGTGGCTCTGGAAGCTGGAGGCGATTGTCCGCGAGGGACATGGCGACACTTTCGCGGCCGCAGTCGGCGGCTTTGAGTACACTGTTTATCAGGTATTCGGTTCCAACGCCGATCTCGGCCTTCTCGCAGAATATCAATATGACGGACGCGACGAGAACCTGATTCTGGAACCTTACGGACTAACTTTCGCCGCGCCACAGACTTTCGCAGACAATGATATTTTCGCCGGCGCGCGCCTTGGGCTGAATGATCTTCAGGATACGGCGCTTCTCGCCGGCGCCACGGTCGACACGACAGATTCATCAATTGGCATGTTTGTCGAGGCGCAACGCCGCCTTGGCCAAAACTGGACGGCTGAACTTGAGGCCCGATTGTTCTTCAACATCGACCCTCAAAACGCAGCGTATGCTATTCGCGACGACGATATCGTTACAATGCGCCTGACGCGGTATTTCTAGCTGTTATTCCGTCAAGGATTTCAGATAGGCGATGATATCGACCCGGTCCTGCGGCTTCGCTACACCCGGATAAAACATGCGCGTACCGGGAAGATAGTCTTGTGGGTCTTCCAGATAGCCAAAAAGCGCGTCTTCTGTCCAAACGACAGCGCTTTCTGTAATCGCCTGCGAATAATTGAACCTGTCGACCGCGCCGGCTTCACGACCGACAACGCCGAATAACGACGGGCCGACGCGGTTCTGCCCCTCAGCAACCGAATGGCACGCCTGACATTGCGCATAAAGACGCTTGCCTTTTACCGCATCGCCGACGAGAGAGCCGAATGGATCGTCGGGCTCCTCTGCCGAATTTAAATCGTCCACAGTATTCGTAGCGATTTTTTTGATTGCGGATTTCGCTTCTTCGGACGCCGACGATGTCACATTATCGACCTTACCGCGCTCGGCATCGGCGGCATTGCCCAGTTCATCGATCGCTGCGTAGTCGATCTGGGCGTTCTTCTCGGGCTTGAGTTCCGGTCGCGTCGCAACATCCGTATGCGCGGGCGGCGTCACCGGCTCGGCGTAAGGCTCTTCAGCATCTGGCGGCGGCGGCACCTCAACCGTTTCTGTTTTTTCACCGCAAGCCACAACAGCGAAAGTACTGGCGAGACCAGTCAACAATAACTTATAGCGCATCAACAATTCTCCGATCCGATATTTTACTGAGGCGGTTTGAAATTTTTGGGCAGGTCGCGCCAGCAATCCAAGTAATCATAGTCAATCCGCTCAGGCGCCGACGCAAAGGCTGTAGGATTTTGGGTAAATCGCGTTTCAAACATAAACGCCATCGTACCGCCAAGCTTTTCAGGTTCGAGGTCTTTGTTGCTCGCATCGTTAAATGCGTTGGCATCCGGTCCATGCGGCAACATTGCATTGTGCAGGCTCATCGCGCCCGGCTTAAATGCACCCGGCTTTGCATCGTAAACGCCATAAACCAGCCCCATAAATTCGCTCATGATGTTTGTGTGATACCATGGCGGACGAAATGTGTCTTCCATCACAAGCCAGCGCTCCGGAAATATAACGAAATCGACATTGGCTGTACCCGGCGTATCAGACGGTGACGTCAACACCGTGAATATCGACGGATCGGGGTGATCGAAACTAATGGACCCGATGGTTGCGAACCTGCGCAAGTCATACTTGTAAGGCCCGTAATTGCCATGCCACGCGACAACATCCAACGGTGAATGCGGCAGTTCCACCTCGTAAAAACGGCCCTGCCATTTAATCCGGTATGTCACCGGCTTCTCAACGTCTTCATATGCCGCAGTCGGATAAAGAAAATCGCGTTCGTCGGCGAGGCTGTTCGAGCCAATCGGGCCGCGCTCAGGCAAATTTAGCGGCGCGCCATAATTCTCACAGATATACCCGCGCGCATTTTTGTCCATCAACTCAGCACGGAACTTTACACCACGCGGTATGATAACGACTTCGCCTGGCGCCGCCACAATGACGCCAAGCTCGGTTACGAACCGCAAGGCGCCAAATTCCGGAATGACCAGCATCTCACCGTCGCTGTTCATGAATACCCGGTCGGTCATCGTGCTGTTGCACGCATATGCATGCGCCGCCACGCCCGATTGCGCCCAGGCATCGCCGCAAGTTGTCATGGTGCGCACGCCAGCGATAAAGTCCGTCGCTTTTTCAGGCATTTCGATT
>CAMYNO010000261.1 GCA_947259815.1 uncultured Parvularculaceae bacterium | reverse complement strand
GTCTTCGCGGCGCTGACCGGGCTTTTTGAAGAACCTCGTGAAGATGATTTCAAGCAGCGCAAAGCCGATAAAGACGCCTGCGATGAGAAGTAATTCCGGTTTCATTTGAGCGCCTCCCTAAGCATTGCGCCTTTATTGTCCATCTTGACTAGCATCGACCGGCGCGTCAAAATGCTAAAAAATTAGCATTTCACATGCCCGACCTGCTTACCCATGGTGATCGCCCGATTTCCTCGCTTGTTTCCGGCGAAACGGCCGCCCGGATAGAACGCGCCGCGACGCGTATGCGCTATGGCGACGGGCGCCTTATCCATTCACGCGGCGACGACAGGCCGGGTTTTTCTCTTGTCGTCGACGGGGCCGTGCGTTTCGTGAAGCCATTGGTCAATGGGGATGAGTTAACGGTATCCGTCCTCGGGGTGGGCCACAGTTTCGGCGAAGCGACTATATTTGCCGGCATGGGCCGCGCCTATGACGCGGTCGCCGTCGGCGATACGGTGATCGACCAGGTTTCCAAACCTGCATTTGAGCGGCTTCTCGATAGCGAACCGATGCTTGCGCGGGCGCTGTTGGAAGCGACGACGACGCGGCTTTATTCGGTCCTGTCGCTGCTCGACGATATGCGAAGTCTGCCGCTCGATGCGCGCACCGCGAAACTGATCGCCGGCATGGCCAGTTCCGCGAAAAACCCGGACAGGATTGAATGCCGCCAGAGCGACCTTGCGTTCACCCTTGGCGTTTCCCGCGTATCCATCGGCAAGGCCCTTACTGCGTTACAGGCGGCGGGCGTCATCGCGCTCGGCTATGGCGAAATACATATTCCCGACCGCAAAGCGCTGGCCGCGTGGATTGCCGAGCGTGAAGCCTAACGCGCTGATGCGTTATGCTCACGCAGAAAATCGGCAATCAGATCAAGAGCGTCGTTTGCTTCAGGAAGAATGCGATCAAACACGTGCCACACATGGGACATGTGATCCCAGGTTTGAATCGTGACCGGCGAATTACAGGCGGCGCGTTTCGCCGCATATCGCCGGGCGTCGTCATAGAGAATTTCTTTCGCGCTGACATGCACCAGCGTTGGCGGCAGGTTTGAAAGGTCGGCAAATATTGGCGAAACAACCGGATTGGCGGGCGAGATCCGATTGCCGCGCCAGAGCGACCACAAAAGCAACGGGTGCGGAACTTTTAAAATAGATTGCGCAATCGGCTTTAACATCAGATCGGTTTCAAAATTCTCGCGCAGGCTGGGGCTCGTGAAAGTCGTGTCCGTCGCCGGCGAAATTGCGAAGACGGCGTCGGCGGCGCGTTTTTTTTCGTCACGCACCCAGTTGATTACCGACAGCGCCAGATTGCCGCCGGCGGAGTCGCCGCCGATTGCGATGGATGTCGCCTTGCCGCGTCCGTCAGGCCCGTTTGCCGCAATCCATTCATACGCCACACGGCAGTCGATCACGCCAGCCATGCGCGGATTTTCCGGAAGCAGACGATAATTCGGCGCAAAGACGGCGCAGCCGGTGCGGTTTGCAAGATTGGTGATGATTGGCCGGTGGCTGATGGCGCTGCCGACCGTGTGGGCGCCGCCATGAAGATACAGGATGCGCCGCGAGGGATCGCAGTCATCGGGCAGCGTCCATTCGCCGGGAACTTTTGTCTTGCCGGATTTGGCGACGCCGTCGCGGAATTCGCAATCGAAGTCTCGCGTCAGGCCGATCTCTTCAAACCGCTTGCGTTTTTCGGCGAGCTTGTCTTTCGAGCGGCCTTCGCTGGCGGCGGGCATGATGAAGTTTTCGACCAGATAGTCGTTGACGGCGAGGACGCCTTCGGAATTCGGGTCCGGGGTGAAGTCGACGGGGTAATCCGCGCCGTCATATTTCGATAAGTCCTCACCGGAAAGATGAAAGCGCGTCACCGCGGCGGCGGCGATTCCGGCGACGGCGGCGGCCGGCGCGCCAATGGCGAGTGCGGGCAACAACATGGGCAAATCCTCTGGCAATCCAGTCAGGCGCAGAACTTAAGTGCGCCGTCGGGCTGTTGCGACCAGAAAATGCAGCAAGAAGACTATATTTTCTGGTTATAGTCGCCGACTTCCGGATGTTTATTCAGTTCCGCGTCGAGTTCGTCGAACATCTTTTTCATGTTCGCCTGCGAAACCGGGCTTTCCACGACGACGACCAGTTCCGGCTTGTTGGAGGAGGCGCGAATGAGCCCCCAGGTGCCGTCTTCCGCCGTAATACGCACGCCATTGACCGTGACGACATCACGGACTTTCTGACCGATAATCTCGCTTCGTTCGGAAAGCGCGGCGACAACCTTTTCAACGACGCCGTATTTTTCCTCATCCGCGCAATGGGGCGACATGGTCGGCGACTGATAGGTTCTCGGCAGCGCCTTGCGCAGGTCGGAGAGCTTCTTGTCGGGATTGCGGTCCAGCATCTGCAAAAGTGCAATGGCGGCGACGAGACCGTCATCGTAACCGCGCCCGATCGGCTCATTGAAAAAGAAGTGCCCGGACTTTTCAAAACCGGCAAGCGCGCCCAGTTCGTGACTTTTTCGCTTGATATAGGAGTGGCCGGTTTTCCAGTAGACGGTTTCCGCGCCATTTTCGATGAGAACGGGGTCCGTCATGAACAGCCCGGTCGATTTCACATCGACGACGAATTGCGCGTTTTTGTGCAGCGCGGACAAATCGCGCGCGATCATCACGCCGATCTTGTCGGCAAAGATTTCCTCGCCCTCATCATCGACAACGCCGCAGCGGTCGCCGTCGCCATCGAAGCCAAGCGCGACGTCTGCGCCATGTTCGTTGACAGCAGCCTGCATGGCATGGAGCATTTCCATATCTTCCGGGTTCGGATTATATCGCGGGAAGGTGTGGTCAAGCTCCGCATCCATCGGGATGACCTCAAGGCCAAGGCGCGAAAGCGCGTCGGGGGCAAAGGCGCCGGCGGTGCCGTTGCCGCAAGCCGCGATCACTTTCATCTTCCGCGAGAAGGAAACGCCGTCAATAACGTCTGCGATATAGCGCTCGCGCATCCCGGTGACATATTTATAGGCGCCGCCCTCATGGTTGCGAAACTCGCCATTCAGGACAATTTCTTTCAGGCGGCCCATTTCATCGGGGCCAAAGGTGAGCGGGCGGGCGGCGCCCATTTTCACGCCGGTCCATCCGTTTTCATTATGGCTCGCCGTCACCATGGCGACGCAGGGAATATCGAGATCGAATTGCGCAAAATAGGCGACCGGTGAAAGCGCGAGACCGATATCGTTGACCTCAATCCCCGCGCTCATCAGGCCGACCGTCAGCGCCTGTTTGATCGAGGAGGAATAGCTGCGAAAGTCATGGCCGACGACGATGCGCGGTTCCTTGCCCATTTCGCGGATCAGCGAACCGAGCCCGGCGCCCAGCGCCTGAATGCCGAGGAGGTTGATTTCCTTTTCGAAGATCCAGCGCGCATCATATTCGCGAAAGCCCGTCGGTTTGACGAGAGGCGTGATCTCGTAATCGAGCGTGTTGGCGACAAGGTCGGCGCGTGGTTTCGGCAGCATCAAATGTGTCCCGTGGCGAGGTGAATTCTGTTCGCGGGGATTAAGCCACACAGCATGAAACCGCAAGGCGAGGGGCGTATTTGCACAAACGATCCGCTCATTCCTGCTTTCGCGGGGATGAGCGGATAGATAAGGTGCTTATCGAGTTTTTCCGCGACGCATGATGAGCCGATCCCAGACGATCACTAAAAATACGAGACGACGCGCCCTTGCGCCTTTGTTGAAAGACATTCGCGCCTGCCGCATTTGCGTCGATGCGCCGGAGAAATCCCAATTGCCGCATGAGCCGCGTCCGGTGCTGCAAGCCGCGCGCAGCGCCCGTCTCGCCATATTCGGGCAGGCGCCGGGCAATCTCGTCCATCAAACCGGCATTCCGTTTAACGACCCTTCGGGCGATCGGCTTCGTGCGTGGATGGGGGTTTCCCGCGAGGAATTTTATGATGCGGCGAAAATCGCCATCATTCCCATGGGTTTTTGTTTTCCGGGCTATGATGCAAAGGGCGGCGATCTCCCGCCGCGCAGGGAATGCGCGCAGGCCTGGCGTGATGAGGTTCTCGGCGCCCTGCCGAATATTGAAACGGCGATCCTTGTGGGCGGTTACGCCCAGAAATGGCACCTGAAGCCCCCTTCCTCGCAAAGCCTCACCCAGACGGTGCAAAGCTGGCGCGACTATGCGCCGGGCTATTTTCCGACGCCGCATCCTTCATGGCGCAATAATGCGTGGCTGAAGAAAAATTCCTGGTTCGAGGCCGATCTCCTGCCTGTTCTACAGCGGCGCGTACGGAAATTGCTCAGACAGGCGCATTAACCTGCGGTTAAGAATTGTCCGCACCCGGTCTATTTACCTTTTGTC
>CAMYNO010000260.1 GCA_947259815.1 uncultured Parvularculaceae bacterium | reverse complement strand
GCAGTGGCGCTTGTCGGTGCAGTCCCACAAATTGCTGGGCATTCCCTGACAGGCGCGCTCGTATCGCCGTCGATGAAGGCCTGACCCATGCGGATCGTAAAATCGATTCTTTCGATGCGGCTCACTATCTGGACCATGATCCGGAAGAGCGTCCCTATGCGCGCATGCATGGCCATTCCTTTGCAATGGACGTTGAAATCGCGGGCGAGCCCGATCCGAAAACCGGATGGGTTGTCGATTTCGGCGACATAGAACAAGCGCTGCAGGGCCTGCGCGACCAGCTTGACCATCGCCTCCTGAACGAGGTGGAGGGCCTTGAGCGGCCGACGCTGGAAAATATCTGCCAGTGGGCGGCGGCGCGGTTGAAAACGCAGTTCCCCGGCTTGCGGGCGGTAAAGGTTTCCCGGCCGTCAAACGGCGAAATGTGCATCTACGAAGTATAGAGTAATCGCGTATCGTCTTCGCAGCTTATGCGAAAGCGCCGTTCATGCGCGCGATCAGATATTGCGCGTCGCGGCAATAGGCGGCGGCGGCGCGATCCGAGTGATTGAGCGCGGTATCGAGTTCACCGAGAATGTGATCTATTTCCTCGTCCGTTGCGAACGCTTCACCCGGCGGGGTCAGGCATAGTCCGCTCTCTGACGTATCGAGACGGGTCGGAGAAATCGAATAACGCGCCTTGCCGCCAAGGGCGACATCGAGATGGCGTTGCCCGTCGCCGATAAGCGTAGCTGCGCGCGGGTCGGCATTGGTCAGTGCGGTGTCGACGCTGAGGCGTAACTCGTCATAGCGTTCGGCAAGCAGGGCTCTGCCGCCGGGATCGTCGACCTCGCGCGCGGAGACGACAACTTCGCAAGCCTGTTCCAGCGTGTCGCGAATACGGTCAATCGTGTAAAGCGCCGCCTCAATAGACCCCAGCGCCTCGCGGACGTGGTTTTCCGGGTCTTTATCCTCGGTGTCACGCTCTGGCATGGCCGTGCGTTTTAAGGCCCGGTTAACACCTGCCGCGATGTCTATCTCCGGCAGGGCATCATCGTCAGAAACGCTTCGTTTACCAAGCCAGCCTGCAAGCGGGCTGCGTCTGGCTGGTTTTTTCTCGACTGTTTTATGTAGTGCAAACGCCATGGGCGCACTGCTCCTTTGAGCAACTGTGATTTTCAGCCCTTATAAACAGCGCTCTTTGCAGTGCGGTTAAAGAATTGGTTAAATTTGATTGATCGTTTCTTTGTGCTCGCCGCGCATCCGCCCGCTCTCAATAAGCCAGGCGGAAAGCAGCGCCGCAGCGATCAAAATAAGCCAGAAAACACCCGGCGCCGCTGGCGCGTCGCGCACGGCGTCAACGCGCGCTGCGCCGCGTTTGATAACTCCGGCCCATCCATCGCCATGGCGCAGGGCGGAATCGTTAACCCGTTTTAACTCCGGCGCGCCGCCGCCTTGGTCGACGCGAAAGACGCCGCCGCCGGTTTCCTTTGCGAGCGGCTTCAGTTTTCGCTCGGTCGAGACGACCTCGTTAAATTCCGGCGCGGCGGCAAGACCGACAGAGCCAATGGCGAACAGTTGGTCGATGCGCGCCCGATAAAGCCCGCGCGGCGCGTCATCAATGCGCGCTTCGAATATGCCCGGTCGTCCTTTCCGCGACAGTTCGAGAGATCTGCTCTCTCCGTCCGGCAGTTCGACGGAAACAGGCTCGGTCTGGCTTTTTACCGTGCGGCGTCGCACGACCAGCGCGCCGTCCTCCTCGAACAGGGACAAGGCCTCTTCTTCCAGTTCCGGCTCTTTCATCAGCCAGTGGGCTATACGCCGCAATAGCTCCGCATGCGGACCGCCGCCGTCAAAGCCGCGGGCCCAAAGCCAGACATGATCGGAGAGCAACAGGCCGACGCGTCCTTCCTTGAAACGATCAAGCACAAGCAGGGGGGAATCGTCCGGGCCAGCCATCAATGTCTGCCCGCGGCGGCGATCGACCGGCATGATGCGAAACCATCGGCCCCAGAAATCTTCTTCGCCAAGACCAGCGGTCACAGGATGGCGGCTGCCAAGATCGGTGATCTCCGGTCGAAAGGCGCCTTCGACCGCCGGGCCAGCGGGGACGGCGGGAAGAATGAAGGCGAGATTGCGCCGCGCCGCCAGGGAACGTCGCCCCGCATATTCAGGGCCGGCTGCGATCAAAACGGCGCCGCCCTGTTCCACGTAACGGGCGATATTGTCGAAATGAAAACTGTCGAGCACGGCGCGATAGGTGTAGCGGTCGAAGATCAGCAGATCGAACTCTGTCAGCTTTTCGATGAAGAGTTCGTCCTGTGGGAACTGGATCAGCGCAAGCTCGGAGACCGGCGTGTTATCCGTATTGTCGATGGGCCTTAAGATGGTGAAATGCACGAGGTCGACGGCGGGGTCCGACTTCAGGAGGTTACGCCAGACCCGCTCGCCCGGATGCGGCTCGCCGGATATCAGCAGGACGCGCAGCCGGTCGCGGATCGCCGTGATCGGCAGGACGGCGATATTGTTGCGCGTCGTCAACTCGCCATCGCGGCCTGCGACTTCCAGTTCTATGATGGTGGCGCCGGGCCGGGTCAGCGGTGCGTCAAAACCGGCCTCGGAGCCCAACGGCACCGGCTCGCTCAAGATCTCTTCGCCATCGACCCGTAAAATAACCTCGACCGGCTGGCCTTCATTGACGATCTCTTCATTGGCGACGAAATCGTCAACACGAAATGAGACGCGTACGGACTGGTCGACAATGCCGTATCGCGGTGCGTTGGTCAGTGTAATCTTGCGGTCGATTTCATTCTTTGCACCGGCGACAATGAGATGCAACGGCGCTTCCAGCCCCGCCAGTTTCTGCGCCGCGTCAGCTGCTTGCCCGTCGGTGACGACAAAGACTGCGCCAATCCTGGCGCGCGGCGTATCGGCGAGTGCATTCTGTATGCTTTCAAGCGTCAGGGTCTTTTCTTCGCCGGTAAACTCGATAAGGCGCGCCTCAACATTATCCAGCCGCTCAAGCCTTTCCATCAGCGCTTTTGCCGTGCGGTCCGCCGCTGCATCGCGGCCGCCGAGATTTTGGCTTGCGCTTTTGTCGACGAGGACCAAGGCGATATCGTCGAGCCCGGTGCGTTCCGCCTCGCGGATGAGCGGATTGGCGAGCAACGCCACGAGCGCGGCGAGGGCGATTGCGCGAAAGGCGCCGCTTCGCCAGTTCCGCACGATACTGACAATTGCGACAAGCAAGCAGGCCGCTGCAACAAGCGCCAACGCCCAGCCGGGCAGGGAGGGATCGAACACCAGCGTCACCGGCCCAGCCTTTCCAGCAACACCGGCGTATGTACCTGGTCGGATTTGTAGTTACCGGTAAACGCAACCATGACGATGTTGACACCGGCGCGATAGGCGGTTTCCCGCGCCCGTGGATTGCTTCTCGCCATCGGGCGTGCGGGGCGGCCGAACTCGTCCATCGCCCAGGCGCCGGCCCAGTCGCGCCCGCCGATGATAACCGGAGTTACGCCGTCATTGGCGCCGCTTGTTTCGGCCGCGACCCATACAGGATTATTATTGACGCGGCCCGCCAACCCGCCGGGCAAAAGATAAAAGGAGCGCGTCAGCACGTGGTCGCGATCAACGCGGGTCAAGGGTGGAATGTTAAGTTGCGACAGCACTCGCTGCAACGCTTCGCCCTCGGCGGTTGTCTGGCTGCCAAGCGCGTGTTCATCATCGCGGGTGTCGAACAGGATCAAGCCGCCGAAGCGCATGAAATTTTCAATATTGGCGAGCGCGGTTTCAGACGGCGCATCGGCGCCCGGCGCAATCGGCCAATAAAGAAAGGGGTATACGGAGAGGTCGTCCGTCTCCGGGTCGACCCCGGCCGGCGGACCGGGTTCAAGCGCGGTGCGCCGATAAAGTTCGCGAGACAGACCCGCGAGCGCTTGCGATGACAGCCGGTCCAGGGCCGGATCGCCGGTTTTCACATAAGCAAGGCGGGTCAGAAGCGTTGCGTCGGCGGTCGAGCTTTCAATCTTGGGATCAAGCGGTTGCGCCATGACGTCGTGCTGAGGCGACATCGACATCGCTGCGGCGGCGATGGCAATTGATGCAGCGCTTGCCCGTGGCAGACGCAAATTGCCCGCAAGCAACAATGCCGCCAGCCCGTCGAGGAGGAGAAGAGCAAGCGCGGCGGTCAATAATGGCGGCGCCAGCCTTTGCGGCGGCGCGACTTCATAAGGCTGTGTCACAACCCCTTTCACCGCAAGCGGGGCGTAAAGCGTATCCGCGCCCATAACATTGAGCGCCAGCGGCGCATCCGGCGAACCGTAAAATCCGGGCGGGCGGTTCTGTGCGGCAGGCTTGGCCATCTCTTCCATCGCAAGCGAGGGATCGCGTTCGCCGGGACGGCGGAACCGCCCGAAACCGTCAAGCAGCCGCAGGGGTTGAAATTCGCGCTCCGTATCCGCCGCGTCCGCGCTTTCAGGACCAAGCGCGGAGAGAAAGGCAAGGCGGCGAAGCATGTCCACGAACAGGCCGGAGATCGGCAGGTCAGACCATTGCGGCGTTGCCGTTACGTGAAAGAGCGCAACGGCGCCGTCGCCAATCCGCATGCCGGTAACGAGGGGCGTGCCGTCCTGAAGCCGCGCCCAGCTGCGAAGCGTCGTCTCGCCGCCGGGTTCGGCAAGCACCTGACGGCGAACCTTCACGTCTTTGGCCGGCGTCAATCCGGCGAACGGGCTATCATCAGGGAACGTATCAATTGATTGTGGCGTTTCCCAGGTGAGGGCGCCGCCAAAGGCGCGCCCGCCGCCGCGCAAAGGTACAGGCAGGAGCGGCGGTTTGCGGTCCTGTGCGGCCTCCGCCAGGAGCGGGCCGGAAAAACGGATCAGGACGCCGCCTTTTTCAATCCAGCTTTCAAGAGTCTCGACGTCACTTTGGCGAATTGCGCCGGTGTCGTCGAGGATGATGACGGAGACGCCCGCGTCGAGAACCTCGGAAAGGGACGCCTCCACCAGTTCTGCATGGGGGTCGAGTGCTTCGCGCAGGAAATGTGCGCCGGAGAGCAGCCGGTCGCCGGCGCGCGGCGCCTCTGCGATGACGCCGACAAGCGGTCGGCGGTCGCGCGCGTCGATCAATTGCACGGCGCCGGCGCTTGGGGCGTTTTCGATGCGCACGCTGCCAATTTCATTGCGCAATGCGAGCGGCAGGTCGACGCCGATTTCTACCGCGGTTTCGCCCTCGGCGATAAAGGCGCCGATGCGGGAGAGTTCGCGTCCGTCCTGCGCCATGGCGACAAGCATGCCTTCCCACTCACCGACGGCTGACAATCGCTCGATACGAAAAGCGGGCTCGGCGCCCGGCGCTTGACGCAGCATCGGCTTGGGCGAGCGCGCGTCGATGTAAAGAGAGAGTGCGCCGCGCGCCGCGAGGGAATCGGCGAATTTCTGATCGTCGCGCGATGCGGCGCCGTCCGCCAGCCAGCGAATGTCGAACTCTTTATCGCCGCCAATGGCGTTGACGCGTTCAATCGCGGCGATGCGGTCGGCGGCGTAAGGCTTGGGGGCAAGCTGTTCGACAGCCTTGCGCGCTTCCTTGCCGCTCATCGGCGCCGGAGGCGCATCGTCAATGCCCGCCGTGGTCAACAGATATACCGGGCGGTCGGCCTGCTCCGCTTCCGCGGCTGCGGTTAACATCGCGTTTTTTCGCGCGCGCCAGTGATGGGCCGCCGTATAGGTATCGTCAATGACGAGGAGGATCGGTCCGCTGCCCGGCGTTTTCGGCGGTGCGTTGAGGATCGGTCCGGCGAGGGCAATGATGACAAGCGCGGCCAGCGCGATGCGCATCAGCAATAGCCACCATGGCGTGCGCGCCGGCGTTTCCTGCGTATTGGTCAGCCGCCGGAGAATAATGAAGGCGGGAAAGCGTTCTTCCTTCGGCGCCGGCGGCGTTGCGCGCAACAACCACCAAAGCGCCGGCAGCGCGATCAGCGCACCGAGAATGAGCGGCGTTGTGAAGGATAGAGCGCCCATGATCTATGCCTGCCGCCGCAAATCGCCAAGGGCGGTGAAAAGAGCGAGCAATGCGCGATTGGCCGTGCGGTCCGTGCGGTGGGCGATAAAGGTCCAGCCGGTGCTGCGCGCGAGATTCTCAAGAGCGCGCCGATGCGCGGCAAATTGCGATTTATAATCGGCGCTCAGCGCGCCGGCGTCGCCGAATGTCAAGCGGTCGCGGCTCTCCGGATCGCGAAACTCAACCCGGCCGCGATAGGGAAACTCCTCTTCGGCGGGATCGCAGATTTGCACCAACGCGCCATTGGCGCCGCGGCTGGCGAAATCGCGCACGGCCTTTTCGACGCCGGAAACATCCGTATAGAAATCGCTGAACATGACGATACGCGCGCCGGGGGCGGGATGCGCCGGCGGCGGGACAGAGCTTGCTGCTGTTTCGCTCATCAACGCTTCGAGCACACGCGAGGGTGCGCCGCGACCGTGAAAGGGCCGGCGCTCTTCACCCAGCAAACCGATGCGCTCGCCCGCCTGGGCAAGAAGGATGGACAGGGCGACGGCAAGGACGCTCGCGCGGACGGCTTTGGTTGGCACGGCGTTGAGCGAGGAGAAATCGAGAGAAGGCGATGAATCCCGCCACAGATAGACGGCCGCCGCCGCTTCCCATTCGTTTTCGCGCACATAAAGGCGGCTCGCCTCGCGCGCGGATTGTCTCCAGTCGATGGTCGATACCGGATCGCCGAAGGAATAAGGCCGATGCTGCCAGAAAGTTTCGCCCGGTCCGGCGCGGCGGCGACCATGCAATCCCGCTGCAACGGTTTGTGCGATCCGTTCCGCTTCTACCAGCAGGGCGGGGAACGTCGCCGCAACGGCTTCCGCGTCCCGGCGTATTGCAATGTCTGCAGTTTTTTCACTCATCAGGCTTGGCGCTCAAGTTTTATGCGTCCTTCGCCCCGTCCAGAAGTTCGTCTATAAATTGATCGGTGTCGAGGCCTTCCGACCGCGCAGCAAAGTTGAGCGCCATGCGATGGCGCAATACCGGTTTCGCGAGCCTTGCGATATCGTCGAGAGACGGCGCATGGCGGCCTTCCACCAGCGCAAGACCGCGCGCCGCGAGAGAAAACGCCTGGCTCGCCCGCGGACCCGGTCCCCAGGCGACAAGCGCGCGAACCCGCTCGCTGGCGTTTTCATCGGGGCGTGCGGCGCGCACGATTTTCAATATGAGGTCGACAACCTGTTCGCCGATCGGCATTTCGCGCACAAGTCGCTGTGCGTCCTTGAGATCGTCGCCAGTCATGACGGCGGCGACATCGGTTTCGGTGACGCCCGTTGTCTCCGCGAGCATACGTTTTTCCGATTCAAGATCGGGGTAGCCCACATTGATCTGCAACAGGAACCGGTCGAGCTGCGCTTCGGGCAGGGGATATGTCCCCTCCTGTTCGATCGGGTTTTGCGTCGCCAATACGT
The DNA here is from genome assembly GCA_947259815.1 of uncultured Parvularculaceae bacterium. Taxonomy (GTDB): domain Bacteria; phylum Pseudomonadota; class Alphaproteobacteria; order Caulobacterales; family Parvularculaceae; genus Hyphococcus. Next base: position 5,363 of record CAMYNO010000260.1, on the reverse strand, counting down.
GAAACGGCGAGGGAAGATCGTGGCGCGCACCGGCAACGGTGACGTGGCGTTCCTGCATCGCCTGCAGTAAGGCGGACTGAGTGCGCGGCGAGGCGCGGTTGATTTCGTCGGCCATCAGCAACTGGCAGAATACCGGTCCCGGAATGAAACGGAATTCGCGCCCGCCCTGTGCGCTCTCTTCGAGCACTTCCGAGCCCAAGATATCGCCGGGCATAAGGTCGGGCGTGAACTGAACGCGCTTTTCCGACAGGCCGAGAAGATCTGCTACAGTTGTCACAAGAAGCGTCTTCGCCAGGCCCGGGGCGCCGACCAACAGGCCGTGGCCTCCGGCCGCCAGCGTCGCCAGGGTGAGGTCAACCACCTCCTGCTGGCCGAATACGACCTCGCCAAGGGCTGATCTGGCGCGGTCCATACGCGCGGCGATATCGTCAAATTTACGTAACAAGTCTTGGTCTTGCGTACCTGCTGCGTCGTCGATCATGAATGCAACTTCTTCTTTTGGCGCGGAAAAAGGGTGATAGCATGGCTCTGTGCCGGTTGTCGGTCCCTTTGGCAAGGAATCGGCACGTATCGTCGCAAATCTCTTGCCTCTTGCGGCCACGCGCACAAATTCTTTACCATGCCTCTGCAAGGGTTATGGGCTCGCGGCACGGAAGACGCCGTCGGCCCGATTTGAGGGGTATTCATTTTTTGCGCCGGTCGCCGCAATCGCGATCCTTGTCGCGCGCATATAACGGCGTCACGCCAGATAAACAGGGGTTGTACTCGTGTCAGAAGAGTCAGGTTTTTCGGTTTGGGGGTTCATTAAAGGGTTTGGCAAGCTGATTATCGGTTTGCTCCTGCTGTTGCAGGGGCTGATCGGTCTTGTCGTCCTGCTGCTGTTTGTGGGCGTGCTCGTCAGCGTCGCCAATGGCGTCGCCGGCAAAGCGGAAAAGCCGCAAGTCTCGATCCCGGCTGAAGCAGCGCTTGTCATCAACCCTAATGGCGTTCTTGTCGAACAGGCGGCTGCTGTCGATCCGTTTGAGGCTCTCATCGAAGAAGCCTATGGCATCGACCAGCCAACGCAGATTGAGGTACACGATCTTGTTCGCGTCGTTCGCAAGGCAAAGGACGATGATCGCATCAAGGGTATCGTCCTTGATCTTGGCAATCTCCAGATCCCGTCCTTCAGCGCATCGAAGGCGCATTATCTATCCTCGGAGCTTATGAAGTTTCGCGAGAGCGGTAAAAAGATTATCGCTATCGGCGACTATTACAGTCAGGACCAGTATCTGCTTGCGTCGGTCGCTGACGAAATCCACATGAATGATTACGGCAATGTGGTTATCTATGGATATGGCCGCTACGGCGTTTATCTCAAATCGTTCCTCGAAAAACTGAAAATCACCGGCCATGTCTTCCGCGTCGGTACGTTCAAGTCAGCGGTTGAGCCTTATCTTCGCGATGACATGTCGCCCGAGGCCAAGGAAGCGAACCGCGCATTTCTCGACGTCTTGTGGCGGGAATATAAGCGCAGCGTCGAACAGGCGCGCGGCCTCAACGAAGGCGCAATCGATAATTATGCAAATAATCTCGGTGACGTTCTTCGCAGCTCAAACGGAAGCTTTGCCCATGCGGCGCTGAATTCCGGCCTTGTGGACAAGCTCAACACCCGTGCGGAACAACGCGAAATCCTGATGAACGAGTTCGGCAAGAACAAGGAAGGCAAATCGTTCAAGCAGGTCAATTTCCGCCGCTACCTTTCCTCTCTTGACGACCGCAAGGACGGCGCTAATCCGAATATCGCTGTCGTCACCGCCTCCGGCGCCATCGTCGACGGCCAGGCGCCGGTTGGCGAGGCTGCGGGCGGCGACACCATCGCTGCGCTGCTGCGCAAGGCGCGTGAAGATGAAAACGTCAAGGCGGTGGTCCTGCGCGTCGACAGCCCGGGCGGCTCGGCTTTTGCTTCCGATATTATCCGCGATGAGTTGCTGGCCATCAAAGCGAGCGGCAAGCCGGTTGTCGCCTCCATGGGGTCGATGGCGGCCTCCGGCGGTTACTGGATCTCCGCCGCCGCCGACGAAATCTGGGCGGCGCCGACGACGGTCACAGGGTCCATCGGCATTTTCGGGTTCCTGACAACATTTGAAAACGCAGCCGGTCATTGGGGCGTTTACACCGATGGCGTCGGCACAACCGAACTGGCGCCGATGATGGCGATGGGTATCGGCCCGTTGCCGGACAATATCGCCGACATCATCCAGCAATCGGTCGAGCATGGCTATGATCGGTTCCTGACGATTGTCAGCGAAGGACGCGGCCTAGATAAAGAGTATATAGATTCGATTGCGCAAGGCCGGGTGTGGATCGGCGAAACAGCGACGGAACTGCGGCTGGTCGATAATATCGGCGGTCTCGACGAGTCGGTTGCTGCCGCGGCGCGCCTTGCGAAAATCGAAAAATACGATGTCGTTGAAATGATCGAGAAGAAAACGCCGTTCGAGCAGCTCCTGTCGGGCCTTTCCGCCCAAACGGCGGCATTCGTCGGCGCCGATACCGTTTCGTCACTGCGCAAGACACCGGCGCTGGCGAAAATCGCCGGTATGGTCGAGGAGCAGATCGAACTCTTCGGTGAGTTCAACGACCCGAACGCTGTTTATGCGCGCTGCCTTGCTTGCGAATAGAGGCTTTGCGATCAGCGGTCTGCGCTTAGGCCGTGTACGAAGTATAAAGCAACAAAAGGCCGGCGCTACGTTCACCGTAGCGCCGGTTTTCATTCATGGATGAGCTGATGCGATACGCCGCCGCGCTCGAAGGCGGCGACTGGCGCGGGCTTCCGCCGGTGGAGAAATGGAACCCGGAACGGGTCGGCGCCATCGACATTGTCATTGCCGCCGACGGAACCTGGTTTCATGAAGGCGCCCCGATCAGGCGCGCCCGGCTGGCGAAACTGTTTTCCACGATCTTGCGGCGTGACGAAGACGGCTATTATCTGGTTACGCCCGCAGAGAAATTGAAAATTACGGTCGAAGACGCGCCCTTTGTCGCCGTGCTGATGAACGCGGAGGGTGAGGGCGAGGACCGGCGGCTCACTTTCACCACGAATATGAGCGAATCAGTGCTTGCGGGCGCCGAACATCCCCTGGAAATGCGTGCGACGCCGCAAGGGGAATGGGCGCCGTATATCAAGCTGCGCCAAGGGCTCGACGCGCGAATTGTCCGCTCGGTTTATTATGACCTTGTGGCGATGGCCGTGCGGCGCCACATGAAAGATCGCGATGTCTTTGGCGTCTGGTCCGGCGGGGTGTTTTTCCCGCTCGCAGGCGCAGACGACTGATAAATGTGTAAGGCGAGGAAGTGATCGACAGAAAGGAATCTTCAGCGGCGTTACGTGCGCGGATCGAGGCCAATTTGCGCAAGGCCTCGGCGCGGCCGGTGCGCGATCACTTTCGCGAAATAAACCCGCATCTAACCAGCGATAAACTGTTCGAGAACCGTTGGACCGCCAATCGCAAGGACGCTGCCGTGCTTGTGCCCATCATCCCGCGCGAGGATGGCGTCAAAGTTCTCTTTACCGTTCGATCAAACGACATGCCGTCCCATGCGGGCCAGATCAGTTTTCCGGGCGGGAAGGTTGAGGCAGGCGATGAAAGCCGCGAGGCGACGGCGCTGCGTGAGACGCATGAAGAGGTGAATATTCATCCCGACGCCGTCGATATTGTCGGGCGGCTTGGCGTTCATCAGGGCGGGCTTGGGTTTTCCGTGACGCCGATTGTCGGTATTGTCGATCCGTCTGCGGATATTCGTCCGTGTCCGCGCGAAGTGGATGAGGTGTTCGAAGCACCGCTCGCCTTTCTCGTCGATCTGGATAATCACATTTTGGAAGAACGCACCCATAAGGGCGTTGCGTATAATATGTTTGCAGCGCCCTATGGGCGGTTTCACATCTGGGGCCTGACGGCCGGAATTTTGCGCAGCTTTGCTGAAATTTTTCACGATGAGGATGCGCCAGGGTGAGCGGTGATGCGGCCCCCATCGCCTTGCGCGAAGATCAGCGCGATGCATTTGCGTGGCTCGCGCAGCCTCACCTGATATCCGTGGTCGCAGCGCTGGAGAGCGCTGCACCCGGCGGTGCGCGTTTTGTCGGTGGTTGCGTGCGCGACAGTTTGATGGGGCAGCGGCCCAAGGACTTTGACATCGCCACAACATTAACGCCGCCCGAGGTGATCGCCGCCGTCAAAGCCGCGGGCCTGCGGTCTGCGCCAACGGGAATCGATCATGGCACCGTAACCGTTATAGCCGATCACAAGGGTGTGGAAGTCACGACGTTGCGCGCTGACGTCTCAACGGATGGGCGCCGAGCGACGGTTGCTTTTACCTCGCGATGGGATGTTGATGCGCGCCGCCGCGATTTTACGATGAATGCAATTTATCTAAGTCCGGACGGATTTTTATACGATCCGGTGGGCGGTCTTGCCGATATCGATACGCGATGCGTGCGTTTCATCGGCGACGCCGCGCAGCGCATTCGTGAAGACTATCTGCGTATTCTGCGATTTTTTCGCTTCAGTGCGCGTTTTGCATCAGCTTTCGACGAAACCGGCCTCGCTGCGATCACCGATCTCAAAGATGGCGTGAAGACCTTGTCGGCGGTACGCATTGGCGCAGAGTTCATGGCGATCCTCACCTTGCCGCAGGCGGTGGCAGCGCTCAAATCCATGCAGCAATGCGGCGTGCTTTCGCAGATTTGGCCGGCGTCGGCGTCGATTGACGCCGTTGAACGTATCAAAAAACTCGCGCCCGGCGCGGCGTCGCCGATCATTCTGGCGGCGCTGTTTGGCGCGGAAGGGGACGGCGTTGGCGCCGCCTTGCGCCTTTCAAACGCAGAAAAAGCAATGCGCAGCGCGGCGCTGAAAGGCGCCGGCGACGTCGTTGCGGGGTTGGGCGATAAGGTTATTCGTGCACTGACATATCGACATGGGCGCGATGTATTCTTCGATGCAATCGCTGTCGCCGCCGCTGAAGAAAATATCGATGCGGCTGAATTCGCCCGACTGACGAATATTGCCGAAAATTGGCGCCCGCCGCCCCAACCATTTACGGGAAAAGATGTGGTCGCTTATGGCATCCGGCCCGGCCCGGAGATTGCGGACATTCTCGCGGTTGCCGAAGCGGCCTGGATCGCCGAGGATTTTCCGCCCGAGCCGAGGCCGAAAGCAATCCTCGCACAAATTATTGCCGACAAGTAAGCTTTCGGTTTGACCTTCCGGTCGGGACAGGATTTGATAGCGAATTCAAATAAATCGTACCGGGAGGACACTACGCGATGATGGGACTCATGATGGATCGGCCGCTTTTAACGACCGATATCCTCAGGCATGCGG
>CAMYNO010000259.1 GCA_947259815.1 uncultured Parvularculaceae bacterium | reverse complement strand
TCATCAACTGATGGGTCAGCCCCTTCACCTCAGCAATCAAAAGAGGCCAAGGAGAAACTCTGTTAGACGGCACCCAACCGCGCTCATCCCAATACCCCTCCCCGCTCATCCCGGCGAAAGCCGGGATCCAGTCCGTACCCAGACTAACAGCTGTCATCGTCGCGCCCGTCACGGCAATCCAGCGAAGGAAGAAAGCCAAACCTCACCCGCCTTCACCTTTTCTGGATCCCGGCTTTCGCCGGGAAGAACGGTGGATAAGAACAGGCCCTTATTGTTCCCTTGCCTCAAACATGCACCACTCTTCCATACGCATCCAGCACTGACTCATGCATCATCTCTGACAAGGTCGGGTGCGGGAATACTGCGTGCATCAAGTCCTGCTCGACCAGTTCGGCTGAGCGCGCGAGGCCGAAGCCCTGGATCAGCTCGGTGACTTCCGCGCCGATCATATGGGCGCCGAGGAGTTCCCCGGTCGCCGCGTCGAAGATGGTTTTGACCATGCCTTCCGGTTCGCCCAGCGCAATCGCCTTGCCATTGCCGTTAAAGGGAAACTTGCCGACCTTGATCTTGTGGCCGGCTTCCTTCGCCTTCTCCTCGGTCAAACCAACGCTGGCGATCTGCGGCTGGCAATAGGTGCAGCCCGGAATATTGGTGACGTCGAGGGGGTGAACGTCCTTTTGCCCGGCGATCTTCTCTACACAGATCACCCCTTCATGGGACGCCTTGTGCGCCAGCCACGGGGCGCCGACCACATCGCCGATGGCGTAGAGGCCCTTAACCCCCGTCTCCATCCATTCATTGACCACCAGATGCCCGCGGTCGATCTTCGCGCCAACGGCCTCCAGCCCCAAATTCTCCGTATTGCCCACAATACCGACGGCGAGGATGACCCGTTCGGCCTCCACCGTTTCCTGCCCGCCCTTGGTCTTGATCGTCGCTTTGGCGAGCTTGCCGCTGGTGTCGAGTTTCTCAACCTGCGCGCCGGTGAGGATCTTCATCCCCTGTTTCTGGAACTGCTTGGCGGCGAAGGCGGAGATTTCGTTGTCCTCAACCGGGAGGATGCGGTCCATCATCTCGACCACCGTCACCTCGGCGCCGAGCGCGCGGTAAAAGCTCGCAAACTCGATGCCGATGGCGCCGGACCCGATGACGAGGAGCGATTTCGGCATGACGTCGGGGACCATCGCTTCCTTCGCGGTCCACACGAACTTGCCGTCGGGCTCCAGCCCCGCTTGCGGGATGGTGCGGGCGCGCGCGCCGGTGGCGAGGATGACGTGTTTGGCTTTGACCGTGTCTTCGCCGTCTTTCGTTTTGACCTTGACGAGCGGCGCGGGCGATCCCTTCTCCAGTCGCGCGGTCCCGGCGATCACCTGGATCTTGTTCTTCTTCATCAGATAGCCGATGCCGCCGGATAGCTTGCCCGCCACCTGGCGTGAGCGCTTGACCACCGCCTCGATGTCGAAACCGATATTGTCGGCCTTCAGGCCGAAATCGCCCGCATGCTTCATATTGGTATAGACCTCGGCGGTCCGCAGCAGCGCCTTTGTCGGGATGCAGCCCCAGTTGAGACAGACCCCGCCCAGCGCGTCGCGCTCGATGATCGCCGTTTTCATCCCCAACTGTGCGGCGCGAATGGCGGCGACATAGCCGCCGGGACCGGAACCGATTACGACGAGGTCTGCTGTGTGGTCGGTCATTCTTGTTTCTCTCCATCTTATTGAACCTCGTCCTTCGAGGCCCGATCCCCTCACCCTGAGGTGCGAGCGCAGCGAGCCTCGAAGGGGGATCGGGCGCCTCAGGATGAGGTGCAAACTGTATTAACGGCTTGGTATTCGCGCGCGTTCGCGCGACTATAGCGATGAGACCGGACATGAAAACCCGGCGCAAAGGGAGAAACAAAATGATCGATTACATTCTCTGGACCCTGCTTGTTTATTTCGCCTATGTCGCCGCCCATGCCGCAACGCGCATCATGGCGTCGAAAGGCGATACGAACCTGCTTGCCTATGCGCTTGGCGCGCGCGACAGCGCCGCGGATGCGACCACCGGCGCGGCCCGATGCGGGCGGGCGCAAAAGAATATGGAAGAATCGCTCTTCTTCTTCCTGCCCATCGCCTTGCTGTTGTTGATGACAAACAAGGCGGACGGCATGGCGCTGACCGGCGCGCTTATCTATGTGATCGCACGCGCCGTTTATTTACCAGCCTATATGCTTGGCGTTCCCGCCCTGCGCACGCTTGTGTGGACCGCCGGCGTGGTCGGCCTGGTGATGATGCTGTTGCGCCTGCACGGTTAAAAAGAGGAAATCCGGATATGCCCATCGAAGCCCTTCGCACGCCTGACGATCGTTTTGAAAATCTCCCCGGCTGGCCCTATGCGCCGAACTATGTGGAGGATCTGCCGGGCTATGAGGGCCTGCGCATGCATTATGTCGATGAAGGCGACGCGAACGCCGACGTCACGTTCCTTTGCATACACGGAGAGCCGAGCTGGGCCTATCTTTTCCGCAAGATGATCCCGGTATTTACCGGCGCCGGGCATCGCGCGGTTGCAGTCGATCTCTTCGGCTTCGGCCGCTCCGACAAGCCGATCGACGATGAGACGTATACGTATCATTTCCACCGCAACGCGCTCCTCGCCTTTGTCGAAAAGCTCGATCTGAAGAATGTCTGCCTCGTGGTGCAGGACTGGGGCGGGCTGCTCGGCCTGACGCTGCCGCAGGCGGCGCCGGACCGCTACACAAGGCTTATCGTCATGAACACCGGCCTGCCCGGCGGCGAGGAAGCGGGCGAAGGGTTCGCCGCCTGGCGCGCCTTCAACCGCTCACAGCCCGATCTTGATGTTGGCGGGCTGATGCAGCGCGCGACATCAGTTCTTTCCGATGACGAGGCGGCGGCTTATGGCGCGCCCTTCCCCGATCAATCCTATAAGGGCGGCGTCAGGCGCTTTCCCGAACTCGTGATGCTGAAGGAACAGGGCAAGGACTTGACCCCGGCCTCGGCCGAAGGGGTCGAGACGTCCCTCGCCGCGCGCAAGTTCTGGTCGCAGGACTGGAACGGCGACAGCTTCATGGCCATCGGCATGCAGGACCCGGTCCTCGGCCCGCCAGCCATGCATATCCTGCGCAAGATCATCAAGAACTGCCCGGAGCCCATGGAAGTCGCCGACGCCGGCCATTTCGTACAGGAATGGGGTGCGCCCATCGCGGCGGCGGCGCTGGAAAAGTTCGGGATCGCCTGAAGAATCGCCGATTTGGCGCCAGCGCGATCTATGCTAACTACCCCGGTTAAATCCGGGGGTTAAAGCCGCATATGGCTGACATTTTTATATCCTACGCGCGACCTGACAGGGCAAAGGTCGAGCGGCTGGCTGCGGCCTTGCAGAGCGAAGGCTGGTCCGTCTGGTGGGATCGCAACATCCAGTCCGGGGCGGAATTTTCCGCCGAGATCGAGCGCGAACTGCATGACGCCGGGGCGGTCATCGTCTGCTGGTCGGAGGAAGGGGCGAAATCGCGCTGGGTGCGCGATGAAGCGACGCTGGCCAGCCGCGAGAACAAGCTGAAAACCATCAGCCTCGACGGGACGGAACCGCCGATCGGGTACATGCAGTATCACGCCCTCGATATGTCAGGCTGGTTCAACGGCGACGATGCGATCTTCGCCGAATTGCGCGGCGCCATCGCCGGGTTTTTCGACAAGCTCTCAACCGGCGCGCCAACGGCGGATATATCGCCGGCGCCCGGCCCCACTGCCGCGGCGACAGCGGCTAAAAGTTTCACGACCGCGCCGATCAAGATTCTCGCCGGCGCCGCCCTTGCGCTGACGGCGGCGGTCATTGGCGTTCTCTTTATTACGAATCGATCCGACGGGACGGGCGAACGCGCCGGGACCAGCGTCGCGGCGGCGGAAAGCTCCATCGCGGTTCTGCCCTTCGTCAACATGTCGTCCGATCCGGAACAGGAATTTTTCTCCGACGGCATCTCCGAAGAGCTTCTCAACGTACTCGCCAAGGTCGACGGACTTCAGGTCGCCGGACGAACCTCCGCCTTTGCCTTCAAGGGCAAGAACACGGATCTGCGCGAAATCGCGGAAATTCTCGACGTCGCTCACATCCTTGAAGGGTCCGTGCGCAAATCCGGCGACAAGGTCCGCGTGACCGCACAGCTTATCCGCGCCGATAACGGTTTTCATCTTTGGTCGGAAACCTATGACCGCAAGCTCGACGACATATTCTACGTGCAGGATGAGATTTCCAGCGCGATCCTCACCGAACTGACCCCTCACCTGCTCGGCAAGGCAGAAGTCCACACGACGCGCACCGATATCAACGCCTACGAACTTTATCTCGCCGCCAAGCAACACGCCGCGCCGGGTAATCTGGGCGGCTATGAAGCCGCCGCTGAAGCGCTCGACAAGGCCATAGAGATCGACCCGAATTTTGCCCCGGCGCTTGCCTGGCGCGCCTATTACGAGTTGATGATGTCAGACGGCGACGGCGCCGCCGGCGATATCCCCGTTGAAGAAGCGACGGTAACAGCCACGGCGCTCATCGAACGGGCGATGGAAATCGACCCGGCGTCGCCGGACGCCATATTCGCCCATGCCGGCAACATCACGATCGGACATCGCCCCGGCGACGCGGAAGAATATTACAAAAGAGCGATCGCGGCGAAGCCGAATTTCCCCCTGGCGCGTAACGATTACGCTTTCATGCTGGTCCGGCAGGGGCGACTCGCCGAAGGGCGCGATCAACTGGAACAGGCCCTGGCGCACAACCCCGCCCAGGCCGACGCCAATGTGAATATCGTCAATCTTTACCACCTCACCAATAATCTCGACGCCGCTGAGGATGCGCTTGACCGCTGGAACAGGATTTTGCCGGACAATCTTGTATACCTATCGACGAAGGCGAGTCATTTATGGCGGTCCGGTGACCGCGCCGCAGCCATGAAGCTCGCAGAGGATAACCTCAAAAAATTACCGGATGATCCGCGTGTGCGCTGGCAGACTGCAGTAGGCTGGCTCCGTCTGGGCGCCTTTGATCGCGCCCTGGAAATTGATTCTGATGAATTCACGCCAAAGGTTCATTTGCTACGCGGCGACTACGATGAAGCCATTTCGGTTCTGAAATCAAAGTTTGAAAAACGGCCGGACTATCGGCCGGCGCAGGGCGACTACGCAGAGGCTCTGCTACTCAGTCGCCAGTGGGACGAGCTTGTTTCGTTTTACGATGAGAAATGGGGCAGCGTTCGCGCGTTCCGCGATAATTTTGAAATTCCGCCCTATGAATATTTCCTGACGCCGCTCATGGAAACGGGACATCCCCATGCGGTGGAAATGCGGGCGGCGGCGCGGGCCTTTTCCGAAGAAGGGCGCAACGCCGGCTTTGACTTCAATGCAGTTGAGCGCGAGGAAGCCTTTATTCTCATTGCGGAAGGCAAGCCCGACGATGCGATCACTCGTCTTGAAGCCATGGTGGAAAAGAACGGGTTGCCGATGGATATCGGGTTCAATCCGGTATTAATTCAGTTGGCCGACAAGCCGGCATACCGCGCCGTCGTCGACCATGTCGAAGAGCGTATCAACGACTCTCGCACGGAGCTTGGCCTCGATCCGATAAAACTGCGCCGCGGCTACGAATAGGCGCGAGGAATCGTCAATGACGGGCTGCTCCGCGATGCCAAGGCGGCCTTGCGATTCCCGTGATCGCGCCCACATAATACTGGACGGTCATTGAGGAGACGCCCTGTTGGCCTATGTCACGAAAACGCTCGCGCCGGGGGAGGACTATCTTTACCGCGCGCATTTCAACTGGACCTATGATTTTCGCAGCTGGTTCTGGTTCCTGTTCGGCCTTGCCCCGGCGATTTTATGGGTCTGCGCCTTCATCATCAACGGAACCGCGCCGGCCTTTGGCTATACTTTTTTAGCCTTC
>CAMYNO010000258.1 GCA_947259815.1 uncultured Parvularculaceae bacterium | reverse complement strand
GGCCGCATTCCGGTCCGTTTCAGACGCACCGAGATTCGACGATGCGGCGTCATCCTCCGCCGCCGCATCATCATCGTTTTCTTCATCGCCATCGGGTATCGGCTCCGACACCCGGTCCAGCAAGCCGCCAACGGTTCCCGCCGTCACGTTTTCAACAGCGACGAAGCCCTTGTCGGCAATCCCCGCCAGCCACGCCGGCGCGCCGTAACGATCGCCTGCGGTCCAGCCAATGGTGAAAACAATCACCCACGGCAACAAATGAAAGAAAATCCCACGCATACTCGTACACCCCTGTACTGCCCCGAAGACGCAAGGATATTATCACATTGCCCTTTCCACAACCGCTCTGTGGAAAATCGGCATGTTTACCGCTGAAAATCGTAGAAAGCGCCCATGCCAAGCAGGTCTGTAAGCGCCTGCATGGCGGCAAAACTCTCATCCATCAGACCCGGATCACGCAAATCATCCGGCGTTACGCAGTCGCGGTAAAATTCGCTGACCCATGCTTCGAGCGCTGAGATTTTCTCATCGTCCAGCATAAATTGCGCATTAGCGGCGCGCGCTTCTTCTTCCGAAAGGACGACCCGCAGCCGCAAACAGGCCGGCCCGCCGCCATTGCGCATGGACTCGCGGACATTTTTGTAGATGACGCGATTGATCGGATTATTCTTCGAAAGGGTTTCGTCGACAAACGCTTTGACCCTCGGATTCCCCTCCGACTCCGCCGGGAGCAGCAACGCCATCTCGCCGCCGGGCAGCGTTAAAAGCTGCGAGTTGAACAAATAGGACTTGATGCAATCCTCCAGCGACACCTTACCCGCCGGCGCTTCCACGATTTCGACAAAGGGCGCCTTGTTGCGAATTTCAGCATAGGTCGCTTTCGGGTCGGCGAAGCTTTGTTCGTGCAGGAACAAAACACTTCCATTGGCGACGCCGACAACATCATTGTGAAACGCGCCGGCGTCGAGCGCTGTTTTTGATTGCTCAATGAATATGGTTTTCACTGGATCGAGACAGTGGTTACGCGCAACGGCCTCGCTGGCGCGGCGTTTCTGACGCGCGGGGAACCGCTCTCCATCAACGCCATAGACGAACAGGTGAACGCCCGTCTCGCCATGATTTTCGCAAAGGCGGCCATGGTTCGCCGCGCCCTCATCGCCGAAATGTATACCGCCCGGCAACACCTCATGATGGGCGAAGTATTTTTCGTCGGCAAAAATGTGTTTCAGCGTGCGCGCCGTCGTGTCCGACTCAATCGAACGGTGAAAATTCGCGGCGAGATTGGCCGGCGTGAAATGCGCCTTGCCGTCGGTCGTATCGGGCGACGGCGCAACCGTCCCCGCATTGGCCGTCCACATGGATGACGCCGCGTAACAATTCGCCAGCAGTTGCGGTTCGGCGGCGCCTGCCTTTTCGATGATCTGTTTATCGGTTCCGGTAAAGCCGAGCGCGCGCAAAGTCTTCAGATGCGGACGATCCTGGGGCGGCAGGAACCCCTGCTTAAGGCCCAGCCCCATGGCTGCGCGCATCTTTGCCAGCCCTTGCAGCGCGGCCTCCTTAGGGTTCGACGCAGCGCCGGCATTCGATGCGGAGGCAATGTTACCAAAAGAGAGGCCCGCGTAATTATGGGTTGGACCAATCAGGCCGTCGAAATTGTATTCGTGGAATTCCATATCCATCCTATCTCCGCTCATTCCCGCGCAAGCGGGAATCCATATCTTACCCTAATTCCTTATGGATCCCTGCTTACGCAGGGATGAGCGGGGTGTGGAGAATTTCAAAGGGCATCCACCGCGCAAGAATGTCTCAACCATCACCTCATTCCAACCTGATCGTCAGCCAGCGGAAGAAGCGCCTCACCCTCCATGCTGGCAACCGGATAGGCGCAATAGTCCGCCGCATAATAGGCTGCGGGACGATGATTGCCGCTGGCGCCGATGCCGCCAAAGGGCGCAGACCCCGCCGCACCCGTTGTTTGCCGGTTCCAGTTGACGATGCCGGCGCGGGAGAGCGCGATGAACTTTTCCCATTTCGCTTTGTCATCGGTCAGTATGCCCGCCGAGAGGCCGAATTTTGTCGCATTCGCCCGCGCAATCGCCGCCTCGAAATCATCAACGCGCCAGACTTTTAACAGCGGCCCGAAATGCTCCTCATCGGGAACGACGCCAGAGCGCGTCACATCGACAATGCCGGGTGATACGAATGCAGAGCCTTCTTCGCGTACGGAAAGATTGCGGATCGCCTCGCCATCGTCCTCTGTGAGCTTGTCAAAGGCGCGCTCCAGCCCTTCGGCGACCTTCGGCGAGATGACAGGGCCCATAAAGGGTTGCGGATCGGCGAAAGGCTGGTCAACGATCAACCGGTCCGTCACCTTTACAAGCGCATCAAGCGCCGCATCGCCTTTCGCCCCTTCGGGCAGGATCAGGCGGCGCGCGCAGGTGCAACGCTGACCGCTCGTCAGGAATGCCGACTGCACCACGGCGAATGCCGCCGCTTCCAGATCGTCCGTATCCCACCAGATCAGCGGATTGTTGCCGCCCAGCTCCAGCGCAAGAATAACGTCCAGCCGGTCGGCAAACATTTTGTGAATGGCGAGCCCGGTTTTGGCGCCACCAGTGAACAGAACGCCGTTCACCTCGCCCTCATGGGCCGCCTGCGTCAGCGCCTCGCCGGTTTCCCGCGCGCCCTGCACCATGTTGACGACGCCGGCGGGCACGCCGGCCTCAGCCATGCGCTCGACAATAAACGCCCCCGGCCCCGGCGTCATTTCCGATGGTTTGAACACCACCGTGTTGCCGGCGATCAGTGCAGGAACCATATGGCCGTTGGCGAGATGTGCTGGAAAATTATACGGCCCAAGAACGGCCATCACCCCATGGGGCTTGTGCCTTAACACCGCGGTCGTTGCCCCCGGCGTTTCCTTAAGGCCGGTGCGTTCATGATAGGCGCGAATGGAGATGTCGATTTTGCCGGCGACGGCGGCCGCCTCTGTCTTCGTTTCCCAATAGGGCTTGCCGGTCTCGCGCGAAATCAGTTTTGCCAGATCGTCGCCGTCACGTTTGATGAGATCGCGATAGCGCTCCATGATCGCAATGCGCTCGTTCAACGGCGTCAGCGCCCATTTCTCGAAAGCGGCGCGCGCGCTTGCGACAGCGTCCTCCACATCGGCTTTTGTCGCGGCCGCGCCGGACCAGATTTCGTCGCCCGTCGACGGATCGTAAGATGAAAACGCCGCGCCCGCGCCATCGCGCCATGCGCCATTGATATACACTTTGCCGGTCATGTTTTCCTTCACCACGCCACGGCGCGCACCGTCGCGCCTTTTGTTACGCCAAGAGCCCTGGCAGCGTCCTCGCCAATGGTGATTTCATCGCCATCAAGTCTCGCCGGCGCCCTGGTCACGCGAAACGACTGTAAGCGGCCTGCCGAAATCAGCATCAACGGCGCCCCGCCCGGATCGGCTATCGCACCGATTGTTACCTTCCGGCTGTCACGAACGGTTTTAATATCGTCAATATGCGCGTCGACCAGCGGTCCGCCGTCAAACACATCAATATAGCCGCGAAAGGCGAAGCCTTCCTTCAGCAACATATTGAACGCCGGCGCGGCGCCGTCATGGGGACGGCCAAGACACTCGCGCGCCGCCTTTGGCAACAACGCCACATAGATCGGATGGCGCGGCATCATATCGGCGATGAACTGGTTGCCAAGTGCGGAATTGGCGAGATCGGCGTCCTCGAATTCCATATCGAAAAAGAGTTTGCCAAGGGCGTCCCAGAAAGGCTGCTCGCCATCGGGTCCGCGCCAGCCGCGCATCTCTGCGCAAATGGGATCGGCGACGAGATCGCGATGCTCCGCAATAAAAAGATAGCGCGCTTTGGCGAGATACTTGCCGAACCCGCCGCCGCGCGCTTCAGGCGACAGGAACAGCGAGCCGACTTCTGCGCAGCCGGTAAAGTCATGGGTCGGCACCAGCAGACGACGCTCCACCCGTTTCTTAAGCTGGGTCGATGCGTGTACGGTCTTGTTAATTCGGTAATTAACGAAACCATGGTCGAGGCCAATGGCGGAAAAGACAGCCGACGTGCCGATGACTTTTCCATCCTGCTCAAGCACCAGCATGTAGACCTCGCCGGTCGGCTCGGTCGGCGACGACAGGAAACTGTTCACGGCGAAGTCGATCCGCGCCTGTAGAGTTTCGCGGTCGCCGGGCAGGTTGGTCATGCCGCCGCCCGATTGCTTGGCGAGCTGTAAAATGTCTTCAAAGTCGCCGGGAACGACCGGGCGCATGAATGGCAGGGACATCAGGCCGCCTCTTCCAGTAAGCCGGGATTGGGTAACTCGCCGCTTGCGATCTTCAGCAGCAAGAGCGCAGACAGTTTCGCCCGCTCAACGAGACTATCGAGTTTTGCATATTCTTTCGCGGAGTGAATATGGGCGCCGCGAACGCCAAGCGTGTCGATAACGGGAATACCGGCGGCGGCGATATTATTACCGTCGCAACACCCGCCGGTCGGAACCCACGCTATGCCGATGCCCAGTTCCTCGCCGGTCGCCTTTAACGCTTCAAAGAACGCCTGAAGTTTCGGCGTCATGGGTTTTGGCGGACGGGTAAAACCGCCGGCGAGTTCAGCTTCGTATCCCTCGCGCGCATCAATTTCCGCTATCACATGATCGACGGCGCTTTTAAAAAATTCCGCATCATCCGGCTGTTCAAGGCGCACGTTAAAACGCACCACCGCCAGCTCCGGCACGACGTTTTCCGGACCGCCGCCATCGACGCGCGCCACATTAACGGTCAACCCTTCGCGGGCGCCGCTCAGCTTGTCGATCGCAGCGATAAAATCGGCCGCCGCCGCAATCGCGTTTCGGCCCAGGTGATGTTCGCGTCCCGCATGGGCGCTCTTGCCGCAAATAATGGCGGAGAAATTTCCCGACCCTTTCCGGGCGCCGGCAAGCGTTCCGTCCGCCAGCGCCGGCTCATAGACGCAAGCGAAATGCGCGCGTTTCGCCGCCTCGGTCAGCATATGCGCCGATCCTTGCGAACCGATTTCCTCATCGGCGTTGATAATAATTTCGTAGCCGATTTTTTCCGCGAGCGATGATTGCTCGACGGCAAGCAAGGCGTTCAGCATGACGAGCAGTCCGCCCTTCATATCGGCGGCGCCCGGCGCATTCAGCGTATCATCGTCAAGAAACGTTTCCGTCTGGAATGGATGGTCGGCGCCAAACACCGTATCCATGTGCCCGGTCAGGAGAACCCGCACCGGCGCCTGCGGGCGCTGCACGATGCGCAGCATATCGCCAAGGGGCTGGGCAATGATTTCACCCGCAGCCGTGACAAGCTGCTTCGGTTTCGATGGCGCGGTCTCAACCGTCGCGCCAAGGACCGCAAAGCCCTCAGCCAAGGCGCCGTGCATTTGCCTCAGCCCATCCAGATTGGTGCTGCCGGAATTGATCGCGCACCACTCGCGCAGCGTTTGTGTCATCGCCTCCCGGCGACCGTCCAGAAACGCAAGGTCTTTTAATAATTGTGGGTTGGCCGTCATTGCCAAAGCACTAGCGAAGGCCGATCAGGCGGGCAAGCGCAGCGAGGGACGAACCCACAGCCCCGGCCCCGGTTTTCAATCGCCGGCGAAGCCTATAATACGTCAATTCTCCATTCGTTCCTCCGCCAATCCGGTCCGCCATCCATGCTCAAGATCATCGAAAACGCGCTGATACTATGGGCCGAGATGGCGCGGCGCGGCGGCGCAATGCTGGCGCTGGTTATTCTCGCAGCGACCGCCGCCGCCGGCTGGTACGCGGCGGGCAACCTGAAAGTG
>CAMYNO010000257.1 GCA_947259815.1 uncultured Parvularculaceae bacterium | reverse complement strand
CTCATCATCGGCGCCGGCGTCGCCGGGCTCTATACCGCATTGAAACTGGCGCCCCGTCCGGTGACGGTAATAACCGCCCGCCCGCTAGGCAAAGGCGGCGCAACGCCCTGGGCGCAAGGCGGTATGGCCGCCGCTGTTGGACCGGACGACACCCCAAACCTCCATTTCTCTGACACCATGCAGGCCGGCGCCGGCCTTGTGGATGCTGAAGCCGCAAGCATCCTCGTCGATGGCGGCGCAGAAGCCGTTGAAGATCTCATGCGCCTTGGCGTTAAATTTGATCAGGATAAGGACGGCAACCTCATCCTCGGGCGCGAAGCGGCTCATTGCCGCGACCGCATAGTACATGCGACCGGCGATCAGGCGGGCGCCGCAATCATGGACGCATTGGTCATGGCGGCCCGCGCCAGCGATCACATCACCATACTGGAGCGTGTCGTCGTCGAAGATCTGTTGACTGACGACAATGGCGCTGTGGGCGGCGCACTCGTTTATAATGTCGCCGCTGAAGAACGCGCCGCCTTTGACGCCGGCGAAACCGTGCTGGCGACAGGCGGGCTTGGCGGGCTCTATGCGGTGACGACGAACCCTACGCCGGCGCAAGGCCACGGGCTTGCATTCGCCGCACGCGCAGGCGCGCTTATACGCGATCCTGAGTTTGTACAGTTCCACCCAACAGCGCTCGATATTGGCGCAGACCCCGCGCCGCTCGCCACTGAGGCTTTGCGTGGTTCCGGCGCCCGTCTTGTTAATCAAGACGGCGCCGCATTCATGGAACGCTATCATTCTTCGGGCGACCTTGCCCCTCGCGACATTGTCGCCCGCGCCGTGGAGGCGGAGATTAAGGCCGGACGCGGCGCATTCCTCGACGCGCGCGAGGCTGTTGGCAAAGCATTTCCTGAAAAATTCCCTACCGTTTTCGGCGCCTGCCAAAAAGCCAGGATTGATCCGCGAACAGAGCTAATGCCAGTGGCGCCGGCGGCGCACTATCACATGGGCGGCGTTTATACTGACCTTGCGGGAGCAACAACGCTGGACGGTCTCTGGGCGATTGGCGAAGTCGCCTCAACCGGCGTCCATGGCGCCAACCGGCTTGCATCGAACTCGCTGCTCGAAGCGGTGGTGTTTGGCGCCCGAATAGCCGACCAGTTGCGCAACAAGGAAATCGTCGCAAAAGATGACGCCGGCGCCCCGGCGGACCGTATGGATGTTCCGTCCAAACCGGCTAACGCCGACGCGATTGCGCACCTGCGCAGGGCCATGTCGAAAGGATGCGCGCTTATCCGTTCGGAAGAAAGCGTCGTTGACGTTCTTGAGGTGATCGCAGAGCTGAACGAACACCCCGAGATGACGAGCGGTCTGAAAAGCGCGCTTGTCTCAGCGGAACTCATTGCGCAAGGCGCCCACGCCCGCGAAGAATCCCGTGGCGCGCATTTCCGAAGTGATTTCCCCGATGCCGAAGAGGATGCATTCCATACGGAGATTTCCGCCGATATGGAGGACATTGAATGAAGGCCGGACTTTCCCAGCAAATGATCGACGCTGCGGTCGCCGCCGCCTTGGCGGAGGATCTGGGGCTTGCCGGCGATATAACGACGGCTGCAACCATCCCCGCCACCGAACAGGCAAGCGGCGTCATTGCTGCGCGAAAACCCGGCGTCATATCCGGGGTCGATCTTGCCATCGCTGCATTTCGGCAGATAGACCCGGCGATTTGCGTCGATATCGAAAATGGCGACGGCGCGGCGGTCACTGCCGGCGATACGATATTGACCATAAAAGGCCCTGCCCGCGGCATACTCTCAGCCGAGCGGGTCGCCTTGAATTTTCTCGGCCGGCTTTCCGGCGTCGCCACCGCGACGGCCGCCCTCGTCGCTGCGGTTGATGGCGCAAGCGTCAAGATTGTTTGTACACGCAAGACTACACCAGGGCTTCGCGCGTTCGAGAAATACGCCGTTCGGTGCGGCGGCGGACGCAATCACCGTTTTGGTCTCTTTGATGCCGTCATGATCAAGGATAACCATATCGCCGCCGCCGGCGGTATAAGAAACGCTCTAACCGCCGCACGCTCCTCCGTCGGACATACGGTCAAGATCGAAGTTGAAATCGACGACCTTGCCCAACTTAATGACGCAATCGAAGGCGGCGCAGACATCGTATTGCTGGATAATATGTCTGCGGATGAAATGCGCTCCGCGGTGAGCGCCGCCAAAGGCCGCGTCGTTCTGGAAGCCTCGGGCAATGTGACCGTAGCGACCGTGCGAGAGATCGCCGAGACAGGCGTTGATATCATTTCGTCCGGCTGGATCACTCATTCCGCGCCCTGTCTTGATCTGGGGCTGGACTTTCAGTGATCGCTACATCGCGGCCGGTGCAGCTTCTTTCAACCGTCTGTTCGGAAAGCGATAAAATTTGTGGGTGCCGATCGTCGCTGTCGGCGTCATGCGCGGCGCCCAGTACGGATTGACGTAATTTGCGTGATAGTGGGTTGCGTTCCGGCTTACCGGCGCGCGAAGCCCGGCGAGAACGGCGCCCGCTAATTGTTGGGATGCTTCCCACTTGCGTTTGTTCAACCGGATATCCATCGAACCGTCGCAGGTGAATGAAAACTGGCAACCCGTTCGACGTTCCGACCCCTGATAAACGACGCCGCAAATCGTATTCGGATAGAGCGGGCTCGCAACACGGTTAAGCACCACATCGGCGACAGCCACCTGACCGATACGCGGTTCGGAGCGCGCCTCGAAATAGATCGCCTGCGCAAGACATTTGCGCTCTGACGCATCATCGCGCGCTTCATTCAACGCAGAGAAATCAAAACCGGCGAGATTGAACACATCATCGTCAATCACCGCGAGCGCGGTAATGGGTTTAGCCGGCTTGATCCGGGGCTCGTTCAACGCATTGCGGGTCGCCGCCGTTTCCGTCGTAAGGTATTCCGCAAGATCCGCGACAAGGGCGGCCTCACGGGCCATCGCCGCTGTCGCCTCGCGCTCTCTGACAGCGCGCTCAGCATTGATGGTTGCACTCATTGCGGTCGCAACGGCGCAGACGCTCAGCAACCCGGCGGCCAGCAAGCTGCGCAGGGTCCAGCTCACCTCATGGGCGTTATGTTCAGAACGCTTGGTCATTCGTTCGCTATCCATACCCGAGGAGATCTAAGTCTAGCACCAGATCCTCCTCAATCGTTAAACGCACAACAGCTGCGTCAAACAAAAAAGAGGGCGTTATATGGCGCCGCAGCAAAGCCGCCGCAACTATATTCCAGCCGCCTTACGCCGAATTCAGGCGGCAATTCTACGCCACTAACACACTGATTTACAAGCATTTTTTCTGGCTTGCGGCAAAATGCGGTAACCATGGAAGTATTTGACGCGCCTAGTCTTTCCGCAGCCTTGCTTGCGCCGCGGCAAGACGGGCGATTGGCGTGCGGAAGGGCGAACAGGAGACATAATCGAGCCCCACGCGCTCAACAAAGCCGATGGAATCCGGGTCGCCCCCATGCTCCCCGCAGATACCCAGCTTGATATCCGGCCGGGTCTTGCGCGCGCGTTCCGCGCCAAGCGCGACCAGCGCGCCGACGCCGTCTTCGTCGATGGTGACGAAAGGATCGCGCTCGAATATCTGGCTGCGCAGATAATCGGGAAGAAACGACGCGGCGTCATCGCGGCTCAAGCCGAATGTCGTTTGGGTAAGATCGTTCGTCCCGAACGAAAAGAAAGCCGCGTCATGAGCGATCTGATCCGCCGTCAACGCAGCACGCGGCAACTCGATCATAGCGCCGACCTGATAGTCGATAT
>CAMYNO010000256.1 GCA_947259815.1 uncultured Parvularculaceae bacterium | reverse complement strand
TATGCGCGCGGATCGCCGGTTTCATAAAGCATTTGCTCCGCAACCGTGCCGACGGAAACCTCGCCGCCGGTCGCGGCGGGTTTACTGATTTCGATACCCCCATCGCTTGTCATTTCTGCGATGGGGTAGCCAACTT
The DNA here is from genome assembly GCA_947259815.1 of uncultured Parvularculaceae bacterium. GTDB lineage: Bacteria > Pseudomonadota > Alphaproteobacteria > Caulobacterales > Parvularculaceae > Hyphococcus. The sequence goes on along the minus strand of CAMYNO010000256.1, from coordinate 5,295 downwards.
CATGTAACTTGTCGGCGACGCGCTCCCAATCGGTGAAGTTACCGCCGCATGCTTGTGCGCCGCACTCGATAATGTGTCCCGCAAGGCTTCCGGTGGCGAGTAAGTCCCAGTCCTGCGGGCCCCAGCCAAACTCATGAATGCAGGCGGCGAGGGTGAGGGCGCTGTCAACACAGCGCCCGGTTATGACAATATCGGCGCCGCGTTTGAGCGCCTCTGCTATCGGAAAAGCACCGAGATAGGCGTTGATGCTTGCAACCGCGGTCGGGCCTGGAAACGGGTCGCCCGAAAACATTTCTTCCGTATTGCGTAATTCGTCTGCGCGATCCGTTATGTCGTCGCCGCAGACCACGGCGACTTTCAAGTCCAGGCCCGCCGCTTTAATCAGCCTGCGAATTTCTTCCGCGCAAGCATTCGGATTGACGCCTCCGGCGTTAGAAAGGATTTTCACGCCCTGCGCCGCAATGGTTTTGAGGGTGGGCGCCATCACATTGGTCACAAAATCCGTTGCGTAACCGGCATCAGGGTTTTTCTGGCGCGCCCGCGCCATGATCGACATGGTTACTTCCGCCAGATAGTCGAACACGGCGTAGTCGATCTCGCCTGATCGAAGCAGCTGCGGCAGCACCATATCGCTGTCGCCCCAATAGCCGCTGGCGCCGCCGATGCGTATTTTCTCTTTCGTCATGGAATATTTTCGCCTGAGTGTTGCTCGTGCGCCGGTATTCAGAATAGGGCGTCACCATATGGCAGGATGAGCATGGTCGCGACAGAAACTGACAGCTAAATCTGTGAGTGGAAACGGCGGTTTGAACCGGGCGTTCGGTCCGCACCGCTCGGTTTTTGCGCAGGATCAATTATGCGGCTTTCTGGCGGAGACGAAGGGATTCGAACCCTCGATACCCTTTTGGGGTATACTCCCTTAGCAGGGGAGCGCCTTCGACCACTCGGCCACGTCTCCGCCGCCGGTCATGCCCTCAAACTGCTTCAATGGCAAGGATTTCAACTCGGGCTGGCTGCGTCTTTTATTCGCCGCAGGGGTCGGCGCCGCGTAATTGCGCCGTCATCAGCGAATTGAGCGCCGCTGCGCCTTCTTCTTCTTCGCCAGCGAGATAAGCGGCGGCGTCAACGCAGTCCGTCACAGATGCTTCGTCATCGATGGTGTTTTCGGCTTCCATTTGTTCGAGGCCGCGCACGATGGCAGCGGCAAGCGCGTCGCCTTCATCAACAATCTGGAGCCTCGTTGACGCCTTTTCGATGACCTTTTCGGCGAAGTCGTTCTTCGCTTGCCGGTCATTCGCGTCGCCAACCGATATTTCCACAAGGCGCGCCAATGGGTCCGGTTTCGAAGCCGGCTGCACATCCTTCGCCGCTTCGGCGACATTTTCGCTGTCAGAAACAGCTTCAATGGGCCCGGCGCTTACCGGTGAGGTCGCAGGAACATCGCCTGACGAAACGATATTGTCAGTTTTTGAACCGGACGCTGTATTGAGTGGCAAAGCAATTGGCGACGGCGCCGTCTCTTCCTCGCGGTCCGCAGGTGCTTTGGTGACGGGGAGGTCCGGCGTTGGCTTCTGCGTGCGGCGGTTGTTACTTCGACGATTGCGTCGTGTGTTTTTCTTTGTGCGATCAGACTGCTCGATGATTGGCGCTGTGATGGTAGAAAGCGTTGGCGCTGGAGGCGGTGTCATTGCCGCAAGGCGTTGCTTGCGAAAATTCGCGGCTTTGATCGCTGTTTGCGCGGGCAGTTCCGCGAGTGGGCCGAGGCCATTTCTGGTTTGGGAAAAGGCCGCAAGCCTTTTGGACGGCTCCGGTAAAGCGCCGATGCGCCCGCTTGGGCCGCCACGTTCGATGTCTGCGCTTAAGCGGCCCGGAATTGCACGCTGATTGAGCCGGCCGCGATATACCTGCGTATTTTCAAGGACGCGTTGCACATAGTTTCTGGTCTCGGAAAACGGGATCAATTCGACCCAATCCACCGGATCGACCTCGCCGGTGCGCGGATCGCCGAAATCGGCCGCCCATTGTTCGGCGCGATGGGCGCCGGCGTTATAGGCGGCAAATGTCATGACGAGCGATCCGTCGAAGCGGTCAAGCAAGTGCGACAGGTGCGCTGAACCAATCGTCATATTGTATACCGGATCGTCCAGCAGGGCGGAGCGGCGATACGGTAGCCCTTCCTTGCGGGCGGTGATTTGCGCCGTCGACGGAATAAGCTGCATCACGCCCCGCGCGCCGGCGCGGGAATAAGCGCGAGGATTAAATTCGCTTTCCTGTCGTGAAAGGCCGAGAATGATTTCCGGCGCCACAAAGGCGCGCGCTTCATCGGGAACGAACACTGTTGGATATGCGACATGTGGGGCAAAGGCGCCGCGCTGGGTCGCGACTTTGCCAGCCCGGACAGTAAGGTGAGGAGCGCCTTCGCCATTCGTTATTTTGGCGAGTTCGACAAATTCACCGGGTTGCTCAAGCTGATCGTCAATGTGATAGGCGAAAACCATAAACTCGTAGTCAAGATCGAGATCGGCGAGCATGCGCAGCGCCGCGACGGCGGGACGCGAAGCAAAATGTGCTTTTGCTTCTGCGCTGGCTTCAATCGGCGCCGCAAACGGTTTTTGAACGGCGGCGCCGCCAAGCGCTTCGGCGGCGAGTTGTCCGTAATATGAATAATGATGTTTCGCCGCGGCGTCGAAAAACTCGCTTGCTTTACCATCGTCGCCGGCTGCTGACGCCGCACGGGCGAGCCAGTAATATCCGCGCGAAAGCGATATCGGCGTGGCGACAGCGCCGGTCATTGCCTCAAAATGCGTCATTGCCCTTTCGGGCTGGTTGAGAAACCGCAAGGCGATCCAGCCGGCGAAGAACTCCGCGTCGGAAAATTGGGTTCCCTCCGCCCCGCCATGATGTGCAGCGAGCTGATAGGCGTCGGAGGCACGCCCTTCCTTGAGCGCCCACTGCGCCAGGATGCGGCGCTCTGTCCACCAACGCCCGCCATTGCGTAAGGCGTCAGGGGTGTCCGGCGCTTGGGCCGCCAGTTTAATAGCAGCGTCTTGTTGATCCGTGCGCCGATAATACCGAACAGCCGCGTGAAGAACGCCGGAATCGAGTCGTTCGGCCTCCGGAAGGTTGCGGTATAATCGCGGTGCAGTCGCGGCGCGCAAAAGCAATGCAGCGCGCGCCTCCGCCATCCGTCGATCCTTGCTCGAAAGATAAGGAAATGTACGGCGCGCATTGGTGACCTGAATGGCCCACAAAAGACGATCGACACGGGCGGCGTGATCTTCGGACCGCAATCGCGATTTATAGGCGCGCAGAATTTTGCGCTCTTCAGAGACCGTGAAATTATGATTTATCCACGCATCGCGGATGAGTGCGGTCGCCTCGTCGCCGCGCCCTTTTGATAACAAGGCGCGCGCGAGCTGGATTTTCCCATCGCCGGTTCTTGGTTGGCGGGCGGCAAAAAAAGCAAGAATCCTGTCGGGCGCATCTTCGCTGGAGATCCGACTTTCGACAAAAGATTGAATTCGGTCGGTCGCCGGCCAGTCTGGATGCGCATCAAGAAAAGCGGCTGCCTCCTCTAAATTGACGCTTGAGTCCTTCGCCATGAAGTATAGCCAGTCGCCAAGGCTTTTTGCGGTTGGGTCGTCGATGAATTTCGTCTCTGCGCGGGCAAGGGAGAATTCCTTGCGCTCAAGAGCCTGATGAACGGTGAGAAGGCGAGCGTGGTCTAGCCGGCTGAGAAATTCCGGTCCGGGCGCCGGCGGTTTTACACGCGGCGTCGAGACTGCCCCAGCCGCGCCGGCAAACGCCGTGATAAACGCAACAAAGAGGCAAACACCTGTTCGTTTCCCCCAAAACCCGATCATACGCGTGACTCCAACGGCGGCGCTTTCTATCAACACTCGGTGCTATCTTAGAGCAAATTTCGTGCACCGTTCACCATAGTTTAGCCCAAACTGGATCGTAGCAGAACCGGCTGGTGCTTGATGATCCTGCGCCGTAGGTCTATCCAACGATTACATTTCAGAAAAATGAAGCCATGAAAGAACTTAAAGGGTCAATAACAGCGCTGGTAACGCCGTTCCAGGACGGCAAAGTGGACGAAGCTGCGTTTTGCTCGCTAGTGGAGCGTCAGATCGAGGCCGGCACCCATGGGTTGGTCCCGGTCGGTACGACCGGCGAATCAGCGACGCTGACGGACGACGAACATGAGCAGGTCATCCGGCTGTGCATCAAGACCGCCGCGGGACGGGTTCCGGTGATTGCCGGTGCCGGCGCTAATGATACCGCCTATGCAATATCCATCGCCAAACGTGCGCAGGATTTCGGCGCCGATGCGCTGCTTGCGGTAACGGGCTACTACAACCGCCCGAACCAGGTCGGCGTTATCGCCCACTACGAAGCGCTTCACGCGGCAACGGATATTCCGATCATTATTTACAATATTCCGGCGCGGACGGCTGTGAATATCTCTGTTGAATCGCTTGCGGTGCTATCGGAGTTGCCGCGCATCGTTGGGGTCAAGGATGCGACAGGCGATCTTCCGCGCGTCGCGTTGCAGCGCTGGCAATGTCAGGATGGGTTCATTCAACTCTCCGGTGAGGACATGACGGCGGTGGGTTATAATGCGATGGGCGGTATCGGTTGTATCTCTGTCACGTCGAATATCGCGCCGGCGCAATGCGCTGCGATGCAGGAGGCGGCGCTGAAAGGCGACTATGCGCGCGCACTCAAGTTGCAGGATATGTTGGCGCCGCTTCATCAGGCGCTGTTTTCGGATTCCTCGCCTGGGCCGGCTAAATATGCGCTTTCGCTATTAGGACTATGCACGCCTGATGTGCGCCTTCCCTTGGTGGAAGCCTCGGAAGCGGCGCAGGCGAAAGTCCGTGCGGCGTTGAAGGGCCTGGACCTGATCGGCTGATGGCCCCCAAACCGGACGCGAAACAAAAAGTGGTCGCTGAAAACCGCCGCGCCCGCTTCGACTATCATATCAATGAGCGGGTCGAGGCCGGCCTTATGCTGACCGGCACGGAAGTTAAGGCGTTGCGGGAAGGCAAGGCGAATATCGCCGAAAGCTATGCGGCGCCGGAGGACGGCGCCATCTGGCTGATTAACGCCAATATACCGGAATACTCAGCCGGCAACCGTGAAAATCACGAGCCCAAAAGAAAGCGCAAGATGCTCCTGCACAAAAGGGAGATCGCTCGGCTTGCGCAGGCGGTTGAACGGAAAGGCTTCACGCTTGTACCGTTGCGCCTATATTTCAACGATAGAGGCATCGCGAAGATCGAACTGGGG
>CAMYNO010000255.1 GCA_947259815.1 uncultured Parvularculaceae bacterium | reverse complement strand
GATTAATCCGACTTTTCGACTTGTGTGAATTCGAGTTCGACCGGCGTTGCGCGCCCGAAGATCGAAACCGCAACCTTGACGCGGTAATTTTCTTCGTCGACATCCTCAACAACGCCCGAGAAGGAGGCGAACGGACCATCGGTCACGCGAACTGTCTCGCCAATCTCGAAGGTAATCGACGGGCCAACCCGCGTTTCGCCTTCTTCGATAACGCCGCGAATCCGGTCGATTTCTTTCTGCGGCACCGGCATTGGCTTGTTGCCGGACCCCAGAAAACCGGTGACCTTGGGCGTATCCTTGATCAAATGATAGATCTGATCGTTGAGCGCCATTTTTACGCGCACATATCCCGGAAAGAAGCGCCGCTCGGTGTTGATCTTCCGCCCCCGACGCACTTCCGTCACTTCCTCGGTCGGCACAAAGATCTCTTCGATAAATTGCTCGAGGCCCTTGTCGCGCGCGGACGCCATGATGGCGTCGCCGACTTTCTTTTCGAAGTTTGAATAGGCGTGGACGATGTACCAATTCGCGGTCATTGCTGCATCCGGTATTGTTTGATTGATGTTTTTTAGTTTCGCGCTACGCATTCGATCGGCAGGACGTTACATACTGCGAATCGAAGAAATTGATCGACGCCAAAAAAGAACAACGCCATGATTACGACCATAATCAGCACCATGATGGTCGAGACCATCGTCTCATTACGCGATGTCCACGTAACTTTTGACGCTTCAGCGCGCACCTGCTGGATGAACTGAAACGGGCTGGTGTTCTTCTTCTTTTTCGTCTGCTCGTCGGCCTTGCCGTCAATGGTCTTTGCGCCGTCGGGCTTTGTATTCTTTGTCTTCGCCATAATGGTCGCCAATACTTGCTCACCTGGTCCCCGGCGGCTGGCATGAGGGGTCGGGCGCCGCGATAAGGGCGTGGATCTCATACTTAGAAAAACCGGGGAGATGGCGGTTAGGTAAACCTTTTCACGCCAGCGTCAAGCAGCTTGCGACGAGTTTCTGGACCGGCTCGAAAAGCGCCATGGGCGCAACCGCATAATATATTGTTTTTATTGATATTTCCAAGGTCCGCACGGGGATTCGCATGCCGCAGCGCACAAAATGCGACGGGAAATTCTCCTCACGATTACAACCCTCGCCGGCTTGTCTAGCCAACGGCGTTTTGTGACACTCACCGGCTCGGGGATGGGAGCGTTGCGGGCGAATGAAGTCGTTTTTGGTATTGATAGCAGTCGCGGTGCTTGCCGGCGCGGCGTGGATCGCGGCGCATTTTCTGCCGGCTGTGGGCGTCTTTAACGACCTGTCACCGCTCCTTGTCGATGCGTGCCGGCGCGTCGATATCGCACCGGGCACGGAAGATCTCGAAATCGACGACGATGCGCGACAGGTGTTTATTTCAAGCTTTGACCGGCGCGGCTGGTATGCCGGGGAAATTGACGGCCGCCCGCGCGGCGCAATTTATTTGCTCGATCTCAGTGATCGCACGCTTACCCCTCATATGGCGTCGGAAAATGCGCCAGCGGATTTCTCCCCTCACGGCATCAGCCTTTGGACCGGCCCCGATGGCGCGCGCAGACTGTTTGCCGTCAATCATCGCTCTGACGGGACTGAAGCCGTCGAAATGTTTGACGTCAGCGAGGACGGCGAGCTTTTTCATACCGAGACCGTATCTTTCGACGCGATGCATTCGCCAAACGACGTCGCCGGCGTTGGCAACCGGCAGTTTTACGCCAGCAATGATCTCAAAAACGATCACGGACTGCGTGGATTGCTGGAAGTATACGGCGCCTTGCCGCTTTCCGATGTCGTCTATTTCGACGGTGTCGACGGGCGCTCGGTCATGCGCGGCATGACATACGCGAATGGCGTCGCCGCATCGAAAGACGGCGCGAAAATCTACGTCGCCGAAGTGCTCAAGCGGCGCGTTTCAGCCTATGACCGCGATGAATTAAGCGGCGCGCTGGAACTTGACGAACGCTGGCGCGTGGCCACCGCGCCGGATAATATCGACGTCGCCGAGGACGGCTCGCTATGGGTCGCCGGCCATCCCAATACGAGCAAATTTCTGGCCCACGCAAAGGATGCGGCGCACATCGCGCCCAGCCATGTTCTGCGTATTGATCCACAAACCGGCGCGGTTGAAGACAAATTCGTGTCGCTCAATGGTGAGATAAACGCATCGTCAGTCGGCGCCGCGACCGACGACATGCTGATCGTCGGCGCGGTATTTGATTCGCATGTCATGGTCTGTCCGCTGAATTAACGCGGACGAAAAATCACTCAGCCGGTTTGGTCAGCCTGACGAAGTAATTTTCGTCAAGACCTTCAATTGCCGTTTCCCCGTCAAAGGAAAAGCCAATAAATTCCAGCTCGGAAACAACCGCATCCTTCCCGAAACGCACATGGGACTTATGGTCCGGACGCTCCTCCCCGGCCTCAAGATTAAACTCGACAAGGATTAAAGACCCGCCGGGTTTCATCGCGTTAAATACCGAATGCATCACCGCCTCGCGATCTTCGAAATAGTGATAGGTATCGGCGATAAAAACAACGTCCACGGAGTTTTCCGGCAGGGTGACATCATCCTCGCGGCCAAGAACGGCGGTGACATTGTCAAAATCGCCGTCAGCGGCGCGGCGCGCGACAAGGTCAAGAAACAAAGGCTCGATATCTTCAGCAAAAACCTGCCCGTCGCGCCCGACCTTTTCGGCGAATAAAAGCGTATAAAGCCCGGTCCCCGATCCGATATCGGCGACCCAATCGCCGGCTTCCAGCCCGACCGCATCGACGACCGCATTGCGCGCGGAGTAAAGCTCGCGGCTGCCCACTTCGAGCCGCTCCAGCCAGAGGTCGAGATTGACCTCTTCAGCCGCATGGACCCCGGCGTCCGGTTGCTCCGCTATGTCCTCGCTGACCGGTTCCGGCCCGGAACAGGCGGTAATCGCTACCGCCAGCGCCATGATGATACCCGCGCCCCGCATAATCCTCGCTTCCAGTATTCGCCCCTGTTTCCAGACGCTTGACCTTTTATCTTCATTTACCATCTTTCGCGCGCCGTCAAACAGGCTTTTCAGCGGCCTTTAAAGGCGCTTTTAACCGCCCATTGAGAGCTGCCGTCATAGCTTTTGGCTATGTTGGATCAGGCGCTTTTAACGGTTTCCGCCATGGCGGAGACTCTCGCGGGGCTGTTGGGGCCTTTTTCGCGGTATTATGCGCCGTATCTGGGCGCCGCGACGCTACTCGCCTATGTCGCTTTTCGCATCAATCGGCGGGCGCTGAAGCAACGCGGCAAGGCGGGTTTTCTCTCGTATCTTTTTGACCGGGATGTGTTTTTTCACCCCTCATCGCTTGTCGATCTCAAACTGGTCATTGCAAACCGTCTGCTTGCGCCATTCCTTGCCGTCGCCGGCCGCGCCGCCACGGTGACGAGCGCATACTGGACGGCGTCGCTATTAACGGACCCGAACGCCGCGGGGGCCGGCGCCATACTCGCCTCTCTTGCGGCGATGACACTCGCGATAACAATCGCCAGCGATTTTACCTCCTATTGGGTGCATCGCGTGCATCACGAAAATGCTGTGTTCTGGCCCTTTCACAAGGTCCATCACAGCGCCGAGACGCTGACGCCCCTCACCTTCACCCGCAAGCACCCGGTCTATGACCTCATCAGAGCGATATCGAATGCATTCATCGTCGGCCCGGTTCAGGGGATCGTCTTCGCCCTGTTCGGCGCTGCTGACCTTGCGACAATTCTCGGCGTCAATGTTCTTTATGCGGTATTTTACTGGGGCGGCGCGAATCTGCGCCATTCCCATATCTGGCTTTCCTATGGGCCGTTCTGGAGCCGCATATTCATCAGCCCGGCGCAGCACCAGATACATCATTCCTGCGCGCCATGTCATCACGACAAGAATTACGGTGAAATCTTCGCCCTGTGGGACTGGCTG
>CAMYNO010000254.1 GCA_947259815.1 uncultured Parvularculaceae bacterium | reverse complement strand
GCGACAAAACGAAGAGATGGCCCCAGTCGACCGCCTTGTCGAAATCGTAAACCCCAAGGCCGCCATTGTCCGGCTTGGCTTCATAGGACTGGAGGAGATCGACATCCTTCGGGCCGCCAAAAATATGGGAGGTAAGGGTCAGCGTTTCGCCCGGCGCCAGCGCGCGCTCCGGCAGAGCGTAGGTGGCGCGGAAAATCGGCTCGTTCGCATCGCCGATATTGTCGAGCGTCGCTTCCATTTCCTCGTCTTGCGGCGGCACGGCGGCGGCAAGCCAGTATTTGTTGGTTATGCCGACCCATCCGCCGGCGCCTGATTCTTCGACTTTCTTGTCCGGGTTCTTGGCGAGCTTTTTATATTTGCGCTCATGCAGGGCCTTGCCGATAACCCCGAGCGGGCCTTCATGCAGGATCATCCAGCCTTTGAAATCTTCGGGAATGCCGCGCTGAATAACCAGCGCATAGGGCGTCAGGCTCGCCGCGTCCGCGCCCGCATTGCGAACGGTCTGCGTCACCTCGAACATGTATTTCTCATCGACAGCAATCGTTTTTTCAAAAACGATATCGCCCTGACGGCGGGTCAGCGTAACCGGGGTTTCAACGCTCAACGCGGCGCCTTGCGGCGCGGACCAGCTTGCCGCCTGCGCGGCGTTGCCGTCGGCAATCCATCCCAGTTGAACATAATGCCCATGCGCCGCCGATCGCGGATTAAGCAGGCGTATGTTGGGGCTGTCGGGCTCAAGGGTCTCACGATATTGCAGCAAGGTCAGATCGTCGATGCGCCCGCCGGTGAGGTTGATGGACCCTTCCAGCGTTTCGGTCCTGATCGGCACGCGCCCGGTTGAATTCGCAAGCGCCTCCTCCACGGACACAATAGCGGCGGTGTCGGCCGCGGTGCGCCCGGTGATGCCGGCAACGTCGTTGTCCGACGCGCTGCTTTCCTCCTCAGCGGCCTCAGCCTGCGCGGTTTCCTGGGCGGCCTGAAAGGCGTCGCGCTGGGGGCCGGAGATAAATATATCCCAGAACAAAAGCACGCCCATGGAAAGAGCGATGGCGAGTACAAGGTTACGGTCCATGAGCTGTCCTGAGTGGTTTGGCTGTTCCCGCGCGAGCCTTCACGCGAGCGTTATTTAATGTCGCGGGCGAGCCTTAAAAGGGCCCGCTTCATATCGTCAAGGATCGCGTCATAGGGACGCGTCTCAGCGGCGTTTCGGGCGATCAGCACGTAATCCGCGCCCGCCGTCGCATATTGGGGGAAAATCTCCCCCGCAGCAGCCCGCAGGCGGCGGCGAATCCGGTTCCGCACCACCGCGCCGCCAAGTTTCTTGGTGACTGTAAAGCCGACCCGCGCGCCGGCGCCAGCCTCCGCGCTCGCCATGCCGGCAAGCAAAAACGCCGGCGTCCCCGTCTTTGGGGCCCGGCGCAATGCCAGAAAGTCCCGCCTCTTTTTTAGCGTGACCACGTTCAGCCTTTGGGTTTTGGCGTTACCGGATTGATTTTCCGGCAATTTTCAGCATCCGTCCTAGGCGGAAAGCCGCTTACGGCCTTTTGCGCGACGGCGCGCCAGGATCTTGCGGCCAGCTTTGGTAGCTTTGCGCGCACGAAACCCGTGGCGGCGTTTTCGCTTAAGCCGGCTCGGTTGAAAGGTCCGTTTCATGGGTCCCGTTCCTTAATTCTATTGCGTATTCTCGCGCGAGCGCGGGGAGATAGACGGTCGCTGCGCCCTCGTCAACCGGAGATTGGCTGATTTTACGCCAAAATCGGCGGATACAGCCATTCTCGCATTTGTGAGCGAGCGACAGGGAAGTTGACTTGGTCGCGCGCATGCAGGCGGTTACGTAGCCGGCTGGCAAGGCAACATAAAGGGCGGCTCGATCATGAACGCGGCGGCACAAGAAAAAGAGGCGCAAAGCGCCAGAAAACCAGCCCTGCAACGGCTGGTTCCCATTGTCATTATTATCGCTGCTCTGGCCGGCTTCTTCGCCCTGGGGCTGCACCGCTATTTCACGCTTGATACGCTGCGCGAGAATCGCCTGGCGCTTCAGGACTGGGTCGACGCCTCTCCCCTCCGCGCCGTCGCCGTCTTCGCGGCGGTCTACGCCGCCGCCGTGGCGATCTCGTTTCCCGGCGCCTCGATCCTGACGATCTTCGGCGGGTATCTTTTTGGCCTTACAATTGGCGTTCCCGCGACTGTGTTCGCAGCGACCCTCGGCGCGACCGCCATTTTTCTCGCGGCGAAAACAGCGCTCGGCGATTTCCTGCAAAACCGCGCCGGCGGTTTCATCAGGAAAATGGAACAGGGCTTTCGCGAAGACGAGCTGAACTACATGTTCGTGCTTCGGCTTATTCCCGCATTTCCGTTCTGGGCGATCAACATCGCCGCCGGGGTGCTTGGCGTTTCGACGCGTAATTTCGTTATCGGCACCGGCCTCGGCATTATCCCGGGGTCGTTCGTATACACCAGTATCGGCGCAGCCGCCGGCGCGGCGTTCGACGCCGGCGAGGATGTAACGCTGTCGGGCATTCTCCTTCAGCCGCAAACGCTTCTGCCGATTGTCGGCCTCATCTTCCTCGCGCTGTTGCCGGTTGTCCTGAAGAAGCTGAACCGGCAGGCGGCAAGTCTCGATAAATCCGCAGCGGGCGAGTCGGCGGAATGAGCGACAAGATCAAAGCCGACCTTTGCATCATTGGCGCCGGCTCGGGCGGGCTCTCTCTCGCCGCCGGCGCGGCCCAGCTTGGCCGCAAGGTCGTCCTCTTCGAAGAGGGGGAAATGGGCGGCGATTGCCTCAATACCGGTTGCGTGCCGTCAAAGGCGTTCATCGCCGCCGCCGCGCGCGCCCACGCCATGCGTCATGCGGGCAAGTTCGGCGTCGCATCCGTCGAACCGGAAATCGACTTCGCCGCCGTGATGGATCATGTGCACGATGTGATAGCGACCATAGCGCCGGTCGACAGTCAGGAGCGTTTTGAAGGATTTGGCGTTCGCGTCATTCGCGCCCATGCGCGCTTTACCGGTGAGCGCATGGTCGAGGGCGGCGGGTTTATCGTGCGCGCCAAGCACATCGTCATCGCCACCGGGTCGAAACCCGCCGCGCCGCCGATTGAAGGGCTGGCGCAAACGCCCTTCCTCACCAATGAAACGATTTTTCAAAACCGCACAAAGCCGGGGCATCTGATTGTTATCGGCGGCGGGCCCATCGGCGTTGAACTGGCGCAGGCGCATGCCCGCCTCGGCGCCGACGCGACCATCATCGAAGGCGGGCCGAGCATTCTCGGCAAGGACGACCCGGAGCTTGTCGATATCGTGCGTGCGCAACTTGCCGACGACGGCGTTCGCATTATCGAGGGCGCCAAGGTCGATGCGGTTTCCGGCGACGAAGACGCAATTACCGTCCGCGCCGGGCAGCAGACCATTACCGGCACCCATCTTCTCGTCGCCGCCGGTCGCACGCCGACAGTCGAGGGCCTGAACCTTGAAGCGGCCGGCGTTGAGTATGACCGGCGCGGCGTCAAAGTCGACGCGTCCTTGCGCACCACCAACCCACGCATCTACGCCATGGGCGACGTTGCGGGCGGGCGCCAGTTCACCCACGTCGCCGGCTATCACGCATCCGTCCTTGTGCGGAAAATCCTGTTCAAGGCGCCGGCGAAAAATAACGAGCACCTCGCGCCATGGGTCACTTACGCCGATCCCGAACTGGCGCAGGCCGGGCTTACTGAAAGCGAAGCGCGTGAAAAACACGGCGACGTCAAAGTCGTGCGCTGGCAGGCCGACGAAAACGACCGCGCGCAGGCCGAGCGCGACACGCGCGGCCTGATAAAAGTCATGACGGCGAAAAACGGCGAAATTCTTGGCGCGTCGATTGTCGGCAAAGGCGCGGGGGATTTGATCCAGCCCTGGGCCTATGCGCTGGCCAACGGGCAGAAAATCAAATCCTTCACCAATTACATCGCCCCCTATCCAACCCGCGGGGAACTATCGAAACGCGCAGCGGGCGCATGGTACACGCCGGCGCTTTTCTCCGCGCGCACGCGAAAACTCGTTTCCTTGCTGTCGATTTTCGATTAAGCCGGGTCGAGATGGATTTACGCGCGACATTCCCATTCCGATCGCTGGCGACACGGTTGCTGTTCTTCACGGTCCTGTTCGTGCTGCTGGCCGAAGCCGTGGTGCTGATACCGTCTGTATCGAAGCGCCGGGTCGAATGGTTCGATGCGCGGGTGCAGGCCGCTTACCTCGTCAGCATTGCGCTCGAGGGCCCGCGCGGGCAGGTCATCACCGAAGAAGACGCGAAAATGATGTTCGACACGGCGGGCATTCGCGGCGTCACCGCGAAACGCGGTGATGTGCGCGTCCTTATCCTGTCGCCGGAAATCGATCCGCATGGATCGCAAAAGATCCATCGCGTCGACATGGATAATCTAAATCCCGTCTCGCTTATCGCCAATGCCTGGGCGACGATGATCTCAAGCGGCGAGGCGCTAATTCAGTTGACCTGGCGCATGGACGGGTCCGACGCCAACAGCATGGACATTGTTGTTTCGCAACGCGACCTGCGCCACGATCTGCACGCTTACGCACGCAACATTCTAATTCTGTCGCTGGTCATATCGTCCATGGCCGCCGCGCTGTTGTTTTATGTGTTCAACCGCATGATCGTTCACCCGGTCACGCGCCTTACCGACAGCATGGCCGCGTTCGAGGCCGATCCCGACCGCGCAACGCTTATCCATGTGCCAAGCGAGCGCGACGACGAAATCGGCGGCGCAGAACGCAGCCTCTCCATGATGCAACAGCGCATCAATGAATTGCTCAGCGAACGCCGCCGGCTTGCCGCGCTTGGTGCGGGGATTTCAAAGATCAGCCATGATTTACGTAACATTCTGGCGTCGGCGCAGCTTATGTCGGACCGCCTCGCCAAGTCGGACGACCCGGCGGTGCGCAAACTGAGCCCGCGCCTCATCAGTGCGCTCGACCGTGCGATTGCACTCAGCCGCGATACAATTTCGTTTGGCGGCATGGAGCCGCGCAAGCTGCACAAGACGGCGTTCAATCTGCGCGACCTTGTCGAAGAAGTGTATGAAGACACCGCCTCGATCTATGTGGACGCGCAAAACGACATTGACAGCGATCTTTATATTCGCGCCGACCGCACGCAGCTTTATCGCTGCCTGTTTAACCTGGCGCGCAATGCAGTCGAGGCGATCGCGCCAACAAATGGCGTGCAAACGAACGGCGCCCCAACGCACAGCACAGAGGCGACCAGCGCCACGCCGGTCGGACAGATATCCATCAGCGCCGAACCCGTCGGCGCCGATGGCGATCTCGCCATCAATGTCGCAGATACCGGCCCCGGCATCCCCGACCATGCGCGCGGGGAATTGTTCGAACCGTTTAAAGGATCGCAAAAGCCGGGCGGTTCCGGTCTGGGGCTCGCCATCGCGGCGGAAATTGCGCGCGCCCATGGCGGCGAAATGACTCTCGCTCAAACCGGCGAAAAAGGGACAGCGTTTCGCATTTCGCTGCCCGGCGCGATTGCTCAGTCCGACGCCTCGACCACACCGGTCAGCCAGACCCCTTCCCTGCGCGGATCGGCGGCGCCTTCGTAAGAGCCGTCAGCGCGAACGCGCACCGCGTGAACGCCGCTGGTCAAATCGCGCTGCATAATCGCATGCCCCTTCGCTTCCAGTCCGGCAATGATCTGGCTGTCGAGAGTTTCGTCTTCGACAACCGCCTGATCGCGCGGATAAACGACATTCGGCGCATCCACCGCATCCTGTAACGCGAAGTCCCAGTCGATTAGCGCGATCAGCGTTTTCACGACGAAACCGATAATCGCCGGCCCGCCGGGCGAGCCAAGCGCGGCGAAAAGCTCGCCCTTTTCATCAAAGACAATCACCGGGCTCATGGAACTGCGCGGCCGCTTGCCCGGCCCGACCGCATTCGCCACCGGCTCTCCATTGCGCACGGGCGCGAAGGAAAAGTCCGTAAGCTGATTGTTGAGGATCATGCCGCCGGCCATCAAATGGCTGCCAAAAGCAAATTCCACCGTCGTCGTCATAGAGACGACGCGGCCCTCGCCATCGACGATGACGAAATGGCTGGTTGACGGCGGCTCCGGCGAAGCGTCCTCGCCCATCGGGCGCCATTTGCCCGAACCGTCGCCGACATAAGGGGACGGATCGCCCGCCTCAACCGCCTCAGCCGCGCGCATCGGATCAATCGAAGCAGAGCGCATCGTCAGATAGTCGGGGCTGAGCAGCCCGGCGATGATTGCGTCCGGGGCAAGCCCGCCCTCTTCCGCTAGCTGTTTATTGTCGGCGAGATATTCGTTGCGATCCGCATAGGCGAGCCGGCTCGCCTCAAACAAAAGATGCAGCGCCTCGATAGAATACGCCCCGGCGCCGGCAAGATCGAAAGGCTCCAGCATCGACAGGATCTGGAGCGTCGTCACGCCGCCGGAACATGGCGGCGCCATGGAACAAATCTGATAGCTGCGATAGCCGGAGCAAACAGGATCGACCTTTTCGGCCGTGAAGTCCGCGATGTCGGTAAGCGTCATGCCGCCCGGCTTCGGCGCTGAATTGACCGCCTCGACAATCGCCTCGGCAATCTCGCCAGAATAAAAAGCATCCGCGCCGTCATTCGCGACGCTCGCCAGTGTCGCGGCATAGGCGGGGTTTTTCAGGACGTGCCCCACCGGCCATGGGGCGCCATTTGTATTGTAGAAATACTGCGCCGCCGCCGGCATGGTTTTCACACGCGGGAAGCGCTCAAGCAGACCGTTAAGACGCGGCGAGACTTCAAACCCCGCTTCCGACAGATCAATCGCATCGGTGAATAATTCATTCCATGGCAATTCGCCATGTTCGCGATGGGCAAGGTCAAGCATGCGCACGGCGCCCGGAACGCCGACGCTGAGCCCGCTGGCGATAGCGTCGTAATAATTCATCGGCTCGCCCGCCTCGGTGAGGAAGCGTGTCGGCGTCGCCGAGGCCGGCGCCTTTTCGCGGCCATTATAAGTGACGAGAGATTGCGTCGCCGGATCGTAATGGATCAGGAAGCCGCCGCCGCCGAGGCCGGAAGATTGCGGCTCGACCAGGCCGAGCACGGCCTGCGTCGCGACCGCCGCATCGACCGCCGATCCGCCGCGTTTCAAGATCGCCGCGCCCGCCTTCGCCGCATAAGGATTGGCGGCGGCGATAAACCATTGTTTCTCTTCAGCAGCGGTTTCGACGACGGCCGCGCCGTCCTCCGCCGGATTTGCTGTCTCGCGGCCGCAAGCGGCCATCGCCAACGCGGCGATTACAAGTAAATATCGCATGGAGTCCCTCAGATGCGCCTGGTCCGGTGATTACATAGGGCGATACGGGGTCGCGTCGGCCGCCGGATCGCCCTATGTAATCACCGGACCAGGCGCATCTGAGGGACTCCATGCGATATTTACTTGTAATC
>CAMYNO010000253.1 GCA_947259815.1 uncultured Parvularculaceae bacterium | reverse complement strand
GTCCGCATGGGGCGCGATCAGGGTCACAGTGTCGGACGAAATTTTCACCCAGGGATTGAACGTCGCTTCGCCGTCGCCAAGATCATCCTTGAGCGGGTTTTTATGGGGCTTTTGAACGGCGTAATATCCA
The DNA here is from genome assembly GCA_947259815.1 of uncultured Parvularculaceae bacterium. GTDB lineage: Bacteria > Pseudomonadota > Alphaproteobacteria > Caulobacterales > Parvularculaceae > Hyphococcus. The sequence continues at coordinate 5,769 of CAMYNO010000253.1, read as the reverse complement.
AAGGCGACGCCGCCGGCGATGGTGACGGAACCGACCAGTAATGTGCGGCGGGCGATTTTTCCTGCATCTGCCATGGTCTACGCCGCCGCCAGTTTTTGCGCCGCGAGCTTTACCGCATCGCGAATGCGCGTATAGGTTCCGCACCGACAGAGATTGGCGGACATGGCGCGGTCGATATCTTCATCGTCCGGTGCGGGATTGAGCGTTAAAAACGCCGCCGCCGTCATGATCTGTCCCGACTGACAATAGCCGCATTGGGCAACCTGTTTTTCAATCCACGCTTCCTGAACCGCGTTGAGAGCATCCGGCGAGCCGAGCCCTTCGATCGTTGTGATTTCCCGTCCCGCCGCGTTCCTTGCCTTGATCGAGCAAGACCTGACGGCGAGACCGTCCAGATGCACGGTGCAGGCGCCGCAACGGGCAATGCCACAGCCATATTTCGGCCCCTTGATGCCGAGTTCATCCCGCAGCACCCAGAGCAAAGGCATCTCGTCTTCGACATCAATATTGTGGGTGCGACCGTTTACGGTGAGTTGCATGGCGAAGCCCTCCCTGGCTGGGGCGGATTCTACCATCTCCCGCAAGGACCCGGCAATCGGCGCGGGCAGTCAGCAGATTCTGTTGAAAGTGGTGCCCAGGAGAAGACTCGAACTTCCACGACCGTAAGGCCACTGGCACCTGAAGCCAGCGCGTCTACCAATTCCGCCACCTGGGCATGGGGGCGGCAAGCCCACAAGGGGCGCTGCAATAGGGTGGGGCCCTGGCGTTGTCAATTGGCGTGGGGGCTTGCGGCGGAAAACGGGCGCGATTGGCCGCAATTGTCGCCTCGCGAAAATTCCGCTACCCACGCCGAAATTCTACGCAAAAAGGAGCGCGGATAGCGTGACGGGAAAACTGGCGGTCGTTTTCGGCGGGTCTGGGTTTATTGGGCGCTATGTGGTGCGCGAACTGGCCCGGCGCGGCTGGCGCGTGCGTGTCGGGGTGCGCCGACCGCATCTGTCGCAATTTTTGCGGCCTATGGGCGCGGTCGGACAGATCCAGCTCACGCAGGTCAACATTCGCCATCGCCCCTCTATCGCCGAAGCCCTGAAGGGCGCCGACGCGGTCGTCAATCTGGTTGGCGTTCTCTATCAGGAAGGCGCGAACGGCTTTTCGGCGGTACAGTCGGCTGGCGCGGCGTCGGTCGCTCAGCTCGCGGCGGAAGCGGGCATTGAGTCGCTGGTGCAGCTTTCAGCCATTGGCGCAGACGAGGAGAGCGACAGCCATTATGCGCGCACAAAGGGCGAGGGCGAATGCGCGGTGCTAGACGCCGTTCCCACGGCGACCATTTTGCGCCCGTCGATTGTCTTCGGGCAGGAAGACAAGTTCTTCAATCGCTTTGCGACGATGGCGACGTCTACGCCGATTACGCCATTGCCGTTGATCGGCGGCGGCAAGACACGGTTCCAGCCGGTCTATGTGGATGACGTTGCCGACGCAGCCTGCGCCGCGCTTGAAGCGCCGGAGGCGAAGGGACGCATTTACGAACTGGGCGGCCCCGGCGTTTATACTTTCCGTGAGCTGATGGAAATGATGCTGCGGGAAATCGGGCGCGAGCGGGCGCTTGTGCCTCTGCCTTATCCTGTCGCTTCAATGGTTGGATTTGCCGGTCAGCTTGCCGGCAAACTTCCCTTTCTCGAGCCGCCACTGACGCAAGACCAGGTCAAGCTCGCCAAACTGGATAACGTCGTCAATACCGATGGCTCTGTCGGTACGCTTGCCGATTTGGGTATTGAACCGCAAACGCTCGAATCGATTTTGCCGGCCTATATGGAACCCTACCGGAAATACGGACAGTTTTCCGAGCGCATGGCTTAAGAGCGCCGGACGAAAAAGTGGTTTCCGGTTTTTCGCAATACCGGCGCGATCCCTAAATCCTGGATCATCGGCGTTTCAGATTTAACGCCCGATGATCTAAGAGCGATAGCCCTCAGGGTTTTCCCGCTGCCAGCGCCAGTGATCGGCGCACATGGCGTCGATATCTTTCTCCGCAGTCCATCCGAACAGTTTTTTCGCTTTTGACGCGTCAGCGTAGATTTCTGCGATATCGCCCTCGCGTCGCGGCGCGATTTCGTAAGGGATGTCGCGGTTGGATGCGCGCTTGAAGGCGGCGACGGATTCAAGCACGGAATAGCCTTTGCCGGCGCCGAGATTGACGTCAATGGCGCCGCGATTGTCCTTGTCCAGATAATCCAGGGCGGCGACATGTCCCTTGGCGAGATCGACCACATGGATGTAATCGCGCACACCCGTGCCGTCGCGCGTGGGATAGTCATTCCCGAAGATGGAGAGTTTCTCGCGCCGCCCGACCGCGACCTGCGCAATAAACGGGAAGAGGTTATTCGGGATATCGTTCGGATCTTCGCCGATGCGCCCGGAAGAATGGGCGCCGACCGGATTGAAATAACGAAGATTGACAATGCCCCAGGCGCCGTCCGCGCTTGCGACGTCTTTTAAAATTTCCTCGATATAGAGTTTGGTGCGCCCGTAAGGGTTTGTTGCGCCGGTGCGCCCTTCCTCCGTAACCGGATTATCGTTGAGTTCGCCATAGACTGTGGCGGACGAGGAAAAGACGAGCGATTTTGCACCCGCCGCCTCAAGCGCCTGTAGCAGGGTGAGGGCGGAGCCGATATTCGTCTGGTAATATCGCGCCGGTTGCACAACGGACTCGCCGACGGCCTTCAGTCCGGCGAGATGGATGGCGCCGTCGGCGCGGAATGCTTTGACGCGCTCGACAATGCTGTTGGCCTGCGAGGCGTCGGCGAGGTCGGCTTCAAGAACTTCAACGTTTCGCTCGCCGATTTCTTCGATGCGTGCGATCGCTTCGGGATGGGAGTTCGAGAAATTGTCGATAATCAGGATATCGCGGCCCGAAGCGAGCAGCTCTACGCAGACATGGCTCCCGATATATCCGGCGCCGCCGGTGACAACGATGCGTTTAGTCATTTCCCGTCCTTAAAGGAGGTCTGTGCGACCGCGTTTTTTCAGTTCCTCGACAATGGCGCGAACCTGTTGTGCGTCGTCCTTGCGCGCGACCAGAACGGCGTCATCGACGGCGACAATGATGAGATTTTCCACGCCGGCCGCTGCTACGACGGGCCCGCTGGTGCGGATGATGTTGTTACCGCCGCCGATCTCGACAATGGCGGGATTGTCCGACGACGAAGCAACTTCGCTCCAGCTGCCAATATCCGTCCAGCCCACATCGACATCGGCGACGATTGCGGCGCGTTCGGTCTGTTCCATGACCGCATAGTCGATGGAATTGGCGGGGCAAGTCTCGAAACAGACTTCGTCCAGCCGCCGGGCCATGCCGGACATCATGCTTTGCGCCAGCGCGTCCGTCGCGGACTTGCGAATATCCGGCGCGCATCGGTCAAGTTCTTCCAGCATGGCGCTTGCGCGGAAGAGGAAGATGCCGGCGTTCCAGTAAAAGCCGCCCTTGTCGAGATAGGCTTGCGCGGTGGCGGCGTCCGGTTTTTCCTTGAACGCCGCGACACGATAGACGCCGTCCGCGACGCTTTCGCCGGCTTCTATATATCCATAGCCCGTATGCGGACCTTCAGGTTTGATGCCGAATGTTGTGATGTAACCGTCCTCGGCAGCGCGCGCGGCGACGGCGACAGCACGGCGAAAGCCGGCGGCGTCATGGATATGGTGATCGGCTGGCATCAGCAAAATCAAGGCGTCGTCGCGATGCGCCTCGACCCAGGCGCTGGCGACCGCCGCGACAGCGGCGGTGTTGCGCGGGCAGGGCTCCAGAATGATTTCGCCGGGCTCAATATCGATTTCCGCAAGCTGGTTAGCGACCAGCGCGCCGTGACCGGCGCCGGCGATCACCACCGGCGGCGCAAAGTTTTTATCCGTCTGCGGCGCCACGCGCATTGCCGTTTCCTGAAACATTGTTTTGTCGGTGACGAGTTTCAGAAATTGTTTCGGACGCGCCGTCCGCGACATCGGCCAGAGCCGGGTGCCGGCGCCGCCGGACATGATGACCGGTTGGATTTTCACCGTTTCGTTCCCCCGTTAGCGAAGTGCATTGATTCCGCAACCGCTTCGTAAAGATGATAAAGGATACTCGCCGGCACGTCAGCAGCAATCGGCGCGCCATCACCGTCATATTGATCGCACCACAAGCCGGCGACGGGTTGTTGAAAATACGTCGCAAACAGTTTGTCGATCACCATCGCGCCATCGCGTGCGTATTGATCGTCCGGCGCGGCGGAGAGGCGAAATGCGGCCTTGATATATTCGGTTTGCGGCCATAACCGCCGCGCGCCGCTCAGCGCGCCGGTGCTGACCTTGTCCGGCAGAAATCCATCAGCGTCACAGTATGATTGTGCGGATTGATAAAGCGCCGTCATGCTCTCGCGCTGATCTGCGCCGGAAACAGTCGCGTAATTGCCGAGCAGCCAGACCCATTCCATCATATGCCCGGGCTCAATTTCGTCGCCACGTTGCGCATCGCGGGATTTGAGATCGGAAGTGAGGAACTCGATAAGAACACGCTCGGCGGGATCATAGAACCGTTCAGTAAAGAGCGCGAACACGGACGCCGCTTTGTCTCGCCATATCTCATCGCCGGTGGTCTGAAATAACGTGATGAACGCTTCGAAAAGATGCATATGCGGATTTTGCCGCCGCGGTGTTTCGGCATTTTCATTTTCATTCCAGCCGCCATGGGGGGATGAAAGTTCGCGGTCGAGAAACGCCAAAGTTCTTTGCGCCGCCATAAGCGCGCGATCGCAGTTCGCCGCCGCGATACGCCCGGCGCAGGCCATCAACAAAAACGCCTGATCGTAGAGATCGCGGCGCTCGTCGATGATTTTGCCGTCATCGGACAGGACATGCGCGCAGCCGCGTGCGGCGCCGTCGGGGCAGGCGCGTTCGATTAAATAGTCGAAACCTTTCGCTGCAATGGATTCGGCCCGATCGCTCCAGCCATGCGCGCCGATCATTGAAAATGTGTAAACCTGTCGCGCCTGAACCCGGACGCGTCTGTCGCCGCGAATAGCCTCGCCGTTAAAATCGAGTGCTTCGAAAAAGCCGCCATGGCGCGTATCCCAGCCCGCGCGGGCCCAAAGCGGCGCTGCGCTATCGCGAAACCAGCCGGTTAGTCGATCAATCCCTGCTAGCGGGTCTGTCATCGGCGGCTCTGTCGTTGGGATGGCGCGGGAACAGGGGTGGGGTAATACGGCCTGCGGTCCGGGTCAAATCCAACCTCCGATGAGAGCGACGAAATCGCGCCCTTTCTTTACAACCCGAATTTGTCTGATAATGCCGTCGGAACCTGACATAACGCGTGTATAGAGGTCGCGATGATATTTCGGAATTGGATTGTTACTGCGGCTATCGCGTTCTTTGGCGCGGGAACGCTGACGCCATTAATGGCGCTTGCGGCCGACGACCCGGCGGAAGCCGGGGCCGCGGAGGACGGCGATCTGGAGGAACCGGCGCGCCTTGGGTATCTGGAGAATGTGCAGATCGGCAATCTGGCGCTGGAACTGAAGGGCAAGCTTGATACCGGGGCGGACACCAGTTCGATCCATGCCCGTGACGTTGAAATCTACAAGCGTGGGAAGCGTGACAACTGGGTGCGCTTTCGTCTTGTGGGACGCGGCGGGCGCTCCATCCGTTACGATCAGAATGTAATCCGGTTTGTACAGATCAAGACCAAGCTGGGCGGCACCATCCGGCGTCCGGTAATACGCAGATCGGCATGCGTATTAC
>CAMYNO010000252.1 GCA_947259815.1 uncultured Parvularculaceae bacterium | reverse complement strand
CCCGGCTACGGAGCTGGCCCGGACGCCGGCCCCGAAGATCGCATTGAGATTTACGATCTGAAAGATCAATTCGTGCTTCCCGGCCTCATCGACAGCCATGTGCATGTCACCAGTGAACTCGGCCCCGGCGGAAAACTCTCCATCGTCGAGAATTCGGACGCCGACACAGTTGTCATCGGCGCAAGATACGCCAAACGAAATCTCATGGCGGGCTTTACGACGATCCGCGATGTTGGCGCGCGCGGCGATGACGCAATCTTCGCATTGCGCGACGGCATTGCGCGAGGCGATGTCATCGGCCCCCGTATTTTCGCATCCGGCAGCACGATTTCCCCCACGGGCGGCCACGGCCAGGCTCACGGGTTTCGCAGCGAAGTCCACGAGGCGATAAAATCGTCCAGCATCTGTGACGGCGTCGCCGAATGTCGCAAGGCCGTGCGCGAACAGGTTCGCCGCAGCGCCGATCATATCAAACTGGTTTCAACCGGCGGGGTTCTGTCCGACACCGCCGCTGGCACCGGCCAGCAATTTTTTGACGACGAATTACAAGCGATCATGGATACAGCCCACGCGATGGGCCGCAAGATCACCGCCCATGCGCATGGCGCGGACGGGATCAACGCCGCATTGCGCGCCGGCGTCGATTCGATCGAGCATGGCACATTCGCCGATTCAGAATCTTTCCGGCTGTTCAAACGCAATGACGCCTATCTCGTGCCGACCATCCTCGCCGGCGTCACGGTCGCCGAACTCGCCGACGACCCGGACAGCTTCCTCCCGCCAGCGGTACGTGAAAAAGCCAAACAGGTTGGCCCGCAAATTCTTGAAATGACGAGAAGCGCCCACAAAGCCGGCGTCAAGATTGCGTTCGGCACCGACACCGGGGTTTCAAAACATGGGGACAATGCGCGCGAATTCTCATTACTCGTCGAAGCAGGTCTAACGCCTATGGAGGCGATCCGGGCCGCGACCGTTATCGCTGCGCAACATCTTGGCCAATACGATAATTTCGGCTCAATCGCGGCGGGCAAATCCGCTGACATTATCGCCGTCAATGGCGATCCGCTCGCGGATGTTTCGGAACTCGAAGACGTCGACTTCGTAATGAAAGAGGGCGTCGCCTATAAAGCGCCGTGACGCTCACTAACTGATCGGACAGCAAAACCGCGCGGTGACAGTGGCCGTCGCCGCGCCTTACCCCTCGCGTGCGAGCTTGTAGCGCTCAATCGCATCCGCCGGCCAATATTCCGAACGCCGATAATAGTCTTTTACGACGGGGATGTCGTGTGACAGCGACACCCAGGGCTGTTTGGACGAGGTAAAGATATGAATATCCGGCGGAACCCTGTCCGGATCGTCAAGCGTACCGACGCGTAAAAATGCAACGCACTTTCCAGCGCCTCCATAGTGGCTCCACAACGCCACATGGCAATCCGGGCAGCGCAATATTTTTTGCCCCCTGCCGCTTTCGGACGGCGTACCAACGACAACCGGTTTGCCCGAACGTATTACCACCTGATCGGTTTCGACCATGGCGTTGAGCACAAAGGCGGAACCGGTTTCGCGCTGACACCACCGGCAATGGCAGCAATGCACAAACATGGGCGCACGCGTCATCTCGTAACGCACTGCGCCGCAGGTGCAGCCGCCCCCGGCAGGAAGATCATCTGGTTCCATCGCGGCATCTTTTCACTGCGCCCGCTCCGCGGCAACGAAGAATTAACGCCGGTGCAAAAATTTATGGCCTTTGCAATTGCGTAAGGCGCACGCGGCGTGCTCGAACACGCTGACGATGGACACAAAACCAGAACCAGGCGGCGCGCAATTCAATGCGTCCGCGCGCCCACCCCGGCAGGCGGCGTTTGCGCTCCTGCTTGCAGGGGCGCTCTGCGCCGGCATGGGCCAGACCATCGTGTTTTCGGTTTTACCGCCGATTGCCCGCGAGATTGGACTTTCCGAGTTCCAGACAGGCGCGATCTTCATGGTGTCGGCATGCTTCTGGGTGTTTCTCGGGCCGATCTGGGGTCGCGCCAGCGATTACCGCGGCCGTAAGCTGTTTATCGTCATCGGCCTGTTTGGCTTCGCTTTGTCGATGGCGCTCTTCGCGACGAGCATTCGCCTCGGCATACTCGGCGTCATCTCAGGCGCGCCGCTATTCATATTGATCGTGGCGGCAAGAAGCCTTTACGGGATGATCGGCTCGGCCGGACCGCCCGCAGCGCAAGCTTATATCGCCGACAGGACGAGCGCGGCGGACCGGACCTCGGGTATGGCCGGGTTCTCCGCAGCTTTCGGCCTTGGCGCGATGCTTGGCCCCGGCTTCGGCGCGGCCGCCGCGGTATTCGGCGCCCTTGCGCCTTTTTACGCCATGGCCGGTCTTGCCGCGATTATGGGCGCATCGGTGCTTGCGTTCCTGCCCGAAAATACAGCGCCCACAGAACGCAGCGCCATCCCGCGCGTGAAACTGTTCGATAAGCGCCTGACGCCGATCATGATTTTCGCCCTCCTGAATGGAGTGGTGAATGCGATCCCCATGCAGACGATTGGATTTTATTTCATTGATCGCCTTGGATATTCCACCGCCGAGGCGCCGCAACTTGTCGGCGTCGGCCTGATGGGGGGAGCCATGGCGTCACTGTTTTCGCAACTCGTCGTCGTTCAACGGTTTCGCGTCGAACCGCGCTTGCTGATGCGGATGGCGCCAGCCCTGCTTGCCGCCGGTCATATTCTGATCTGGTCGGTCCCGGCCATCGGCACAGTCATATTCGGACTTGTCATCGCCGGCTTTGGCGCCGGCCTCGCCATGCCCGGCGTTGGCGCAGCAGCGTCACTGGCTGTGTCGAAAAGCGAGCAAGGCGCCGCAATCGGCCTCACCAACGCCGCCGGCGCCTCGGGCTTCATCATTTCGCCGATTATCGGGATGTATCTTTATGGCCTGACCCCGCAGGCGCCGTATATTTTCACAACCGTGGTCGCCATACTCGCAGGGATTTTCGCGCTGCTCAGCAAAACCATCGGCGCTGCACGCGCAGGCGGCGTCAACTTTCCCGACGAAAGACCAGCGTCGGCGCCATACCGCTGATCGTTATTCGGCTGCGTTGACCGCAGCGGCCTCATCTTCAAAAAAGAGAATATCGCCGGGCTGGCAATCAAGCTCCTTGCAGATCGCCTCAAGCGTTGAAAAGCGTATGGCTTTGGCCTTGCCGGTTTTCAGTACCGATAAATTGGCAATCGTCACCCCAACGCGCTCGGACAACTCTGTCAGTGACATACCGCGATCGAGAAGCACGCGATCCAATTTGACGGAAATTCCCATTCTAAACAGTAAGATCCTGTTCTTCTTTCATGCGCGCGCCTTCTGTGAAGACTTCGCTCAGAACGAAGACCGCAATAATCGCAAGCCAGGCGATCAACTCGATATCAATGTCGATATCTGTGCCGAATATCAGTCCCAGGAAGCTGAAAACGAATTTTGCTCCCTCGCCGATCAGGAGCGCATAACCGACCTGGCGAAAGCGGTCCGCATTCTCCTTTACGAAGGGCGAACCAAACCGCAGCGTTTTCAAGATCTCCAGCAGTCTGGTGACGACGTAAAGCATCACCAGAACGGCAATGAAATTATACGCGACATCGAAATAGTCGCTGCGGCCGACTGAAATGTCGATGTTGTCGCTGCCTGAAAATAGCGCCCCGGCAGCGCCGATCAGCGGCATGAAAATCATCGCAATCGAAAGACCAAATAGAGCGATGAATAAAATAATACGGGTCACATGCAGACCGACCGCCAAAATCGACGACAGCGAGCCTTTTCCAATCGCGCGCATTAAATGACCTCCGATTTGCCGCCAGAAAACCTAGCTGATGGCGACCATGCACAATATGCCATTGCATGAGCGCGTCGCCGATGTGTCGTCGCTGGATGCGTTAGCGGTTTGCATAGCAAAACCCGCCAGGCAAACGGCAGCGAGGGCGATAAGCGCCAACGCCGCCGCAGCATGAGCGATTCTGGACATCACGCCAGTCCAGCGAAAGAACCGACAGCCGTAATATAGCCGGCGCCGACGAGCGTGATGGTGACGAGTATGGCGAAGCCATTGACAATTCCGCCGATTCCACCGAAATTATCCATCGAGTTATTGCGTGACATGGGGTTTCTCCTTTTCTTTTCCTGTGTTGGTTTGACGCGACTCATTCTGATTCCTTGAGCGGTCGGTTCGTCCGGCCGCTTTTTTTTCGCCTCTTTGTGGGCGTTGTCGGCGCGGCGGCTGTTCCGCCGTCTTGTTGATTATCGATATACACTT
>CAMYNO010000251.1 GCA_947259815.1 uncultured Parvularculaceae bacterium | reverse complement strand
GGTCGAGATCCGCGCGCGCCGCGCGAATGCGTTCATCGGGGTCCGCCTTGAGATTGGCGAGCGCCCAGCCGGCCGGCGTGATCGCGCCGGCGGCCCGCGCGCCGCGCCAGCTTTTCGCCTCGCCGGTTTCCATCGCCTCGATAAACGCAGCGTTAAGCATGCGCTCGTCGCCGCCGGACAGGGCAAAGCTCAATGACGAGCCCGAAGCGAAGCCGGCGTCGCCCGCCGAAAAATTTTCATCGCCAAAAAACGGCACGCTGGAGCAGGCGGAAAGCGCAGCCGCGCCAATCGCCAAGATCGTTAAACGTAAAATGCCCGACATTTTATACTCCCTTGCATTAACCTCACCGCCGGCGACGCGCGATACTTTGTTTACACTTCCTAAGCACACTCTGACGCGCATGTGGAGGGCTTGACGACATGACTGGCGGCGCATCGCGTCTTAAGCAACTGATTGCCGTTGCAAAGGAAGGATCGAGCGAAAAACGCCGCGATCTTTTACGGGAAATCACCGACGTCTTCATGACGACGCCGGACCGGTTCACCTCATCCGAAATGCAGCATTTCGACATCATCATGTCACGCGTGACCGAACAGGTCGAGACAGCCCTGCGCCGGGAACTAGCCGAAAAACTCGCCGATGTGCCGAACGCCCCGCCGACGCTTGTGCGCCAGCTCGCCCATGACGAAATCTCCGTCGCCGCGCCGGTCTTGCAACGGTCCAGCGCGCTGACCGAGGAAGACCTGCTCGGGATTATCCGCCAGCGCGGACAGGAACATATGCACGCCATCACCAAGCGCCGGGAAGTGCCGGAAAAGCTGACGGCGGAGCTTGTCGCGCGCGGCGATGAATCGGTGCTGGTCAGCCTTGCGGAAAATCGCGGCGCCCGGTTCACCGACGATTCCATGGACAAGATGGTCGGCCAGGCGCGCTCGCTGAAGAGCCTGCAAAAGCCGATGACGGATCGTTTCGATCTGCCGCCAAAGCTTTTGACGAAATTATATTTCTTCGTTTCCGCGGCGCTGAAAAAAGAGATTTTGAAGCGGTCCGATATGCTGGACCCGGCGCTCATCGACGAGGCCGTCCAAGTCAATCGCCACAAGATCCTGTTTGAAGCGGTCGAGGATGCGCAATCGGAAGTTTCCGCCGCGCATCAATTCATCAAGGAAAAGGCGAGCGCCAACCAGATCAATGAAAGCCTGTTGAAAGAACTGATGGAGATGAAGCGCTCGACGGAATTTCTCCTCGCCTTCTCTCATGTGGCTGGCGTCGACACATCGACCGCACAGGCGCTGCTCAAGGACAGGACATGGGAATCGCTCGCCATCGCCTGCCGCGCCGCGGGACTTGAGCGGGCGACCTTCGCCAAAATCGTCTTCGGCCTGCAACGCGGCAGCGCTGAACAGAACAAGGCGCTGCGTATTCTCGATCTTTATCTGAAAATTCCGCAGGACGCGGCCGAACGGGTCATGCGGTTCTGGCGCGTGCGCTCCCAGTCCGCAGCGTCTTCGGCGGCCAATGACGGCGACGCGCCCCGGCGACGTCCAAAGCTCCACGAAATCGGCCAGCGCGCGGCTGGTTAGAGCGCGTCCACAAAAAGTGTAAGCAGTTTTTGGGTTCGGACGCGCGACCGCTAAAGATTTTAGACTGCATTCATTATCCGAAGAAATGCGAACGCAGTCCAGACCCCGGAACTCTGCATCACCGCCTTCGAGACGACCATATTCCTTCATCCTGAGGGCGAGGCCGGATTTGATCCGACGGCGCGTCTCGAAGGATGAAGTGATGCAAACTAATCCGCGTCTTGCCCTAAACAAAATCCTCTAAAAACGCGCGCCCGTCCCTGTCCTCGATTTCGACAATCCAGAGATCGGGGTCGATGGACGTTTCTTTCGCCAGCCACGCATCGACCTTTTGCTCAGCATCCGGCGCATCGTCATCTTCAAACGGATTACGCCAGATCATATTGCCGTCGAGATCGCGGCTTTGCACGTAAAGGCGCGCCGCGCCGGCGCCGATATAGACCTTGACGGCAACCGCCCCGGCGTCCGGGTCGCCCTTTCGCGCAATCGTCGCAAAGGCGCCTTCCCCGCGCGCCCGGCGCATATGAGCGGCGACGCGGATTTCGGTCTTAAGGCGCGGCGTTGTCATGACGCCTCACCGGTCATCGAACCGATCCGCCTGATATCATGCGGGACAATGACCGCCGGCTTCGACCCAGGCCGCCGTCAGCGCGCCAAAGGTTTCCTGATCGCCCGGGGCGCCCTCCCGCCCCTCACCCGGATGCCACGCCCAGTTGACGAGATGGTCGCGGCCATTGTGCTTGACGAGATCGTCAAGCGAACGACCGCCATTGCGGTCCGTATCTTTGATCTGTGTACAGAGTTCTGCAACGCTTGCCCCGGCCCAGCCCATGGATTGCGGCGCGAGAAGCCAGGGTTGCGCGCCGGGAATCGATCCCGTCATGCTGGCGAATTCGACATTGGCCCCGCCATGACAGGTCGAACACTCCATGCCCGCCGCGCCCATGCCGGCGGCGCGAACCACCGGCGGATTGTGCGGCGCCATGGCGTCCCCTTGCGTCGGCCCGCCTTCACGCGGATGGCAGTTGGCGCAGCGCGGGTGCAGCATGACTTTCGACATTTCGGCGAACAGGGCGGCGGCCCGCTCGCCATCGTCGGCAATCTGTGAAAACGCGGCAGGCGTTTTGAGGCCATTGATCTCTTCGATTGCCGGCGTCGATGCGTCCTCGCCGCCGCCGCAGGCAGCAAGCAGGGCGCCGCCGACAAGAGCGCCAGCAACGCGAAGGGAAGGTAATTCCAATCTCATAATCAATTTCCTATGCCGAAAGCGCGCGAATCATTGGCGGACGGCGCACCGATTCACCGTTTAATCTTCGCACGGCGTTCGCGACAGCCGGGCCGATCGGCGGCGTGCCCGGCTCGCCAACGCCGGTCGGCGGTGCGTCAGAGGCGATGATCGCGACTTCGACCTCCGGCATTTCGTCAAGGCGCAAGGACCGGTAGTCGTGGAAATTCGACTGCATGACCGCGCCGCCCTCCGCCAGCGTTATTTCGTTGAACAAAATCGCGCTCAGGCCGTACCCGATACCGCCTTCCATCTGGGCGCGAATAATTTCCGGATTGACGGCAATGCCGCAATCGACAACGCACCAGACCTTGTGAACTTTCGGAAAGCCGCCTTCCATCGAGACTTCGGCAATCTGGCTGACATAGGAATTGAAAGACTCAACCGACGCGACGCCAAGGGCGCGCCCGTCCGTCCTGGGACGCTCATAGTCGGCCATTTCGGCAACGCGGCGCAGGGTTTGCGCAAGGCGCGGATTTTTTTCCGCCATCAGCGCCAGCCGACCGTCGACCGCATCGCGTCCCGCCTTCTCCAGCAACTCGTCGATAAAAGTCTCGACCGTGAAACCGGTATGGGTGTGACCAACGGATCTCCACCACAATGTCGGCACCGGTCCGTTAATAATGTGATTACTGGCGACGAAATTCGGAATGGCGTAGGGAATTTCCGATGCGCCTTCCACCAGCCCTGAATCGACGCCGTCTTTTATAGCGAACGACTCAAAAGGCGTACCATAAAAGAAAGACTGTCCGGCAATCACATGCTCCCATGCCGTGATATTGCCGTCCGCATCCATCCCGCCGCGCAAACGATGCGCCGTAATCGGACGATAATAACCGCCCTGAATATCATCTTCGCGGGTCCACATCAGCTTGACCGGCGTTTGCCCGCCCGCCGCCATGAAAATCTCTGCGGCTTCCTGCGCCAGATGTGAATTCGCCTGCGCACGACGGCCAAAACTTCCGCCAGCCAGCATGACGTTGACTTTTACTGCGGCCATATCGACGCCGCACACGGTGGCGATTGTCTGATGATCAAGCGTTGTTCCCTGACTGCCGAGCCAGGCCTCGACGCCGCCATCCTCGGATCGCTCTATCACCGCATCGAGCGGCTCCATCGGCGCATGGGCGAGATAGGGAAATACATACTCCGCCTGCAGAATTGTTTCCGCCGCGGGGAACGCCGTGTCGACATCGCCGGTTTTTCCGGCGACCGCGCCCCGCGCCTTGACAGCTTCAACGCGTTCCTGGGCAATGGCGCCGGAATCCCGCGTCTCCGCCGCTGAAAGATCCCACTCCACTTTAAGCGCCTTGCGGCCCTTCAGCGCCGCATAGGTATTTTCCGCAATGACCGCAACGCCGGCGCTAACCGGCTTCACGTCGACAACACCGGGAACCGCACGCGCCGCCGCATCGTCGAACGAGGCGACGCTGGCGCCGAAAACATCTGGATGCGCCGTCACGGCGGTGAGCATCCCGTCGCGATAGACATCAAGGGTAAACTCCGCCGCGCCGGTCGACTTTGCAGCGGTATCGAGTTTCGGCAGATCGGGATTGCCGATATAGATGAACTGGTCCGGCGTCTTTAGAGACGGATCAGCTGGCGGCGTTTCGCCAGCCGCCGCTTCGGCAAAGTCGCCAAACGATCCGCTCTTCCCGTTTGCATGGGAAAGTACGCCTTTTTCAATGTTTATTTCGCTCGCCGGAACGCTCCACGCCTTGGCCGCGGCGCTAACGAGCATCGCGCGCGCCATGGCGCCGGCCCGACGCATCAGGTCAAAAGAAACGGCCATGGAGGTTGAGCCGCCGGTTAGCTGTGCGCCCATGGCGGCGTTGGCGTAAAGGGCGATATTTGACGGCGCATGCTCGGCGCGGATCTGAGCCCAGTCCGCATCCATTTCCTCGGCCACGAGCGTTGCAAGTCCCGTCCATGGCCCCTGCCCGAATTCGATATGCTTAATCAGCACAGTGACGATATTGTCAGGCGACACATGAATGAAGGCGTTCGGGTCAATCGCGGCTGCTTCTCCCTGCGCGCGCGTCTTCATCGGCAGCGCGACAGCGACAACAAGACCGGCCGCGCCGCCCAGAAAACCGCGCCGCGATGTAATGATCGAATCTCTCGGAAGATCATACGCCATCTTTTAGCCCTCCAGTTTTTCGCTGGCGGCCTTAACGGCCTTGCGGATACGAACATAGGTGGCGCAACGGCATATATTGCCTGTCATTGCATTGTTGATATCGTCGTCGCTGGGACTTGGCGTTCGCTGCAACAGCGCCGTCGCCGTCATGATCTGGCCGGACTGGCAATAGCCGCATTGCGGCGTGTCATAATCTGCCCATGCTTCGCGCACCGCCGGCGCTTCCGGTCCGTCGAGGCCTTCAATCGTCGTAACCTCGGCATTTTCCAGCGTCGCAACCGGCGTGACACAGGCGCGGCGCGCCTGACCGTTTACATGCACGGTGCAGGCGCCGCATTGCGCGACGCCGCAGCCGAATTTCGTGCCGGTCAATCTCAACTCGTCGCGCAGCACCCATAAGAGCGGCGTGTCGTCGGCCGCGTCGAGCGTTCGTTCCTCG